>NZ_JAXMNS010000090.1:0-10689 GCF_034670285.1 Nocardioides sp.
CCGCCGGTCTCGCCGGGCTGCTCCTCGAGGTTGAGGACGACGACGAGGCGCGCCGGCGTCGCGATGATCGCCTCGCGCAGCGCGGGCACGCGCAGGTGCGGCAGCACGGAGGAGAACCACGAGCCGGGGCCGAGGAACACCCAGTCGGCCTCGGCGATCTTGGTGAGCGCCTCCGCGCTCACCGGCGGGTCGGGTGGCTCGAGATCGATGGAGACGATCGAGCCCTCGGTGGTGGCCACCTCGACCTGTCCGCGCACCGTCGTGGTGGCCTCGGGGTCGTCGCCGAGGCCGCGCACCTCGGCGGTGATGTGCATCGGGGTGAGTGCCATCGGGAGCACCCGTCCCTTGGCGCCGAGCAGCCGTGCGACGCGGTCGAGCGCGTCGACGGGGTCGCCCAGCAGCTCCCACAGACCGACGATCAGCAGGTTGCCGACCACGTGGCCACGCATCTCGCCCTCGCCCTCGAAGCGGTGCTGCAGCGCCTTGGCCCAGGTGTCGCCCCACTCGTCGTCACCGCAGAGCGCCGCGAGCGCCATCCGCAGGTCACCGGGAGGAAGGACGTCGAACTCCTGGCGCAACCGGCCCGACGACCCGCCGTTGTCGGCCACGGTCACGATCGCGGTCAGGTCGTCGACGCTCAGGTCGTCGACGAGACGGCGCAGCGCGCTCAGCGAGGCGGCCAGCCCATGGCCTCCTCCGAGGGCCACGGCGGCCTGGGCCCGCTCGCCCGAGAAGTCCGCGGCGCTCACTCGCGCCCCAGGTCGCGGTGGACCGAGCGTGCCTTGAACCCGGCGGCCACCAGACGTCTGGTGATCTCCTCGGTCATGGCCACGCTGCGGTGCTTGCCCCCCGTGCAGCCGATAGCGACCCGCATGAATCGCTTGCCCTCACGCAGGTAGCCCTCTCCGACGCCGGTCAGCACCGGGACGTAGGCGTCGAGGAACTCTGCGGCGCCGGGCCGCGAGCGAACGTACTCGGAGACGTCGGCGTCGCGCCCGGTGTGGTCTCGCAGCTCGGGGATCCAGAACGGGTTGGGCAGGAAGCGCATGTCGGCGAGGTAGTCGGCGTCGACCGGGATGCCGTACTTGAAGCCGAAGCTCACGACGGTCACCTTGAGCTGGGTGTTGCCCGGGGTGCCGAAGGCCGCCGCGATGCGGTCGGTGAGCTGGTGGACGTTGAGGGCGCCGGAGTCGATGACCAGGTCGGCATCGCTGCGGAGGTCGGCCAGCACACGCCGTTCGCGGTGGAGGCCGTCCAGGAGTCGGCCCGAGGCCTGCAGCGGGTGCGGCCGACGCGCGGCCTCCTGGCGTCGTACGAGCACCTCGTCGGCGGCGTCGAGGAAGACCAACGTCGTACGGCGTCCGGCGAAGCCCTGCGCGAGCTGGGTGTGGAGGGAGGCGAAGAACGACCCCGAGCGGACGTCGACCACGACCGCGATCGGCTGCGTCGTGCCGAGGCTCTGGTCGACGAGCCGCACGACGTCGGGCAGCAGGCTGGGCGGGAGGTTGTCGACGACGTAGTAGCCGAGGTCCTCGAGCTCCTTGGCCGCGGTGCTGCGTCCGGCACCGGTCATGCCGGTGACGACGACGACCTCTCCGAGGGTGGGATCGGAGCCGCCGTCGCCGACAGCCGTGTCGGCGGACGCTGAGGGGGTGCTGGGGGTCGTGTCGGTCATGACTCCTCGATCTCGCCGGTGGCGGTGTTGACGGAGACGCGGGGGCCGCCGGCGGCAGCCTTGGCGACCGCCTCCTTGATGGCGCTCGCCGTGCGCGGACCGATGCCGGGCACGAGCGCGAGCTCGTCGACGTCGGCCTCGCGCAGCTTCTTGAGCGACCCGAAGTGCTTGAGCAAGGTCTTGCGCCGCACCTCTCCGAGGCCTGGGACGTCGTCGAGCATGCTCTCGACCATCGTCTTGGACCGGCGGGAGCGGTGGTGGTTGATCGCGAAGCGGTGGGCCTCGTCGCGCACACGCTGCAGCAGGTAGAGCCCCTCGGACGAGCGCGCCAGGATCACCGGATCCTCCTGCGACGGCAGCCAGACCTCCTCGAGACGCTTCGCGAGCCCGCAGACGGGGATGTCGTCGATGCCGAGCTCGTCGAGGGCCTTCTGCGCCGCCGCGACCTGCGGCGGTCCGCCGTCGACGACGACGAGCCCGGGGGCGTAGGCGAACTTGCGCGGACGACCCGTCTCGGGGTCGACGAGCATCGGGCCCTGGTCGGTCTCGCGGGACTCCGAGCGCGCCTGCTCGTCGAGCAGGCGTCGGAAGCGTCGGGTGATCACCTCGTGCATCGACGCGACGTCGTTCTGACCCTCGACGTCCTTGATCACGAAGCGGCGGTACTCGCCCTTGCGGGCCAGGCCGTCCTCGAAGACGACCATCGAGGCCACGACCTCGGTGCCCTGGAGGTTCGAGACGTCGTAGCACTCGATCCGCAGCGGTGCCTCGTCGAGCTCGAGCGCCTCCCGGATCTCGTCGAGCGCTCGGTTGCGGGTGGTGAGGTCGCTGGCGCGCTTGGTCTTGTGAAGGACGAGGGACTGCCCGGCGTTGCGCGCCACCGTCTCCTGCAGCGTCTTCTTGTCGCCGCGCTGCGGCACGCGGATGACGACGCGACTCCCCCGCAGGTCGCTCAGCAGCGCCTCGAACGTCGCGACGTCCGGCGGCAGCTCGGGCACCAGGATCTCGCGCGGCACGGAGTCGGCGTCGCCGGCGTAGAGCTGGAGCAGGAAGTCCTCCACGAGCTCGGGGGTGCCGCCCTCGTCGACGCGGTCGGCGACCCATCCTCGCTGCCCGCGGATGCGCCCACCGCGCACGTAGAAGATCTGCACCGCGACCTCGAGCGGGTCCTCGGCCAGGGCGATCACGTCGGCGTCGGCACCGTCGCCGAGCACCACCGCCTGCTTCTCCAGAGCCTTCTGCAGCGCCCCGAGGTCGTCACGCAGCCGCGCCGCGCGCTCGAAGTCCATCGCGTCGGAGGCGGCGTACATCTCCTTCTCGATGCGACGGATGAACGGCCGGGTCTGACCACCCATGAAGTCGCAGAAGTCCTCGACGATCGCGCGGTGCTCGTCGGCCGAGACCGTCTCGACGCACGGCGCCGCGCACTTGCCGATGTAGCCGAGCAGGCACGGCCGTCCGATCTGGGCCGAACGCTTGAAGACGCCGTTGCTGCAGGAGCGCATCGGGAAGACGCGCAGCAGCACATCAACGGTCTCGCGGATCGCCCAGGCGTGGCTGTAGGGGCCGAAGTAGCGGGTGCCCTTGCGCTTGGCGCCCCGCCCCACCATGACGCGTGGGTACTCCTCGCCCACGGTCACCGCGAGCCACGGGTAGGACTTGTCGTCGCGGTACTTCACGTTGAACCGCGGGTCGTACTCCTTGATCCAGGAGTACTCCAGCTGCAGCGCCTCGACCTCGGTGTTGACGACCGTCCACTCGACGCTGGCAGCGGTGGTGACCATCGTCGCCGTGCGCTGGTGGAGGTTGGCGATGTCCTGGAAGTAGGACGACAGCCGGGCCCGGAGGTTCTTGGCCTTGCCGACGTAGATCACCCGCGACGAGGCGTCGCGGAACCGGTAGACGCCCGGCTGGGTGGGGATCGAGCCCGGCTCGGGCCGGTAGGACAACGGCCCTCCCGCCGTGCGAGGCGGGCGGCGCGGTGACATGGCACAACCCTACGTAACCCCGCCGACACCCTCCCCGTCAGGCGGGTGCCGCGGCGCTCGAAAGCGGGGTCAGGCCAGCAGGATGTTGTCGCCCTCGACCGTGAGGGCGATGGTGGCGAGCGGCGCGGAGGCCGGGCCCTGCACCGCGGAGCCGTCCTCGATCGAGAACCTGCTCCCGTGGTTGGGGCACACGATCTCGGTGCCGTCGACCTGGTTGACGGCCGTGCCGGTGTGGGTGCACGTGGTGTTGAAGCCGAGGAAGGTGCCCTCGGTGGGCTGGGTGATGACGAGCTGGGCGTCGGGCAGCACGATGCCTCCGCCGACCGGCACCTCGGCCGTCGTCGCCAGCGGCGCGCCGGGCTCGGGCGCCGTACCGCCGCCGGCGGACTCCGTGCCGCCACCGCAGCCGGCGAGAGCCGCGGCGACGCCGAGCGCACCGAGACCCTGGAAGACGATTCGTCGTGACGTGCGGATGTCGCTCATGACAGCACCACCTGATCCTTGTCGATCGTGAAGGCGACCGCGGGCAGGGGCGCCGGGGCGGGACCGCCCAGCACCTCCCCGGTCGCGAGGTCGAAGCTGCTCGCGTGACACGTGCAGTTGATGGACGTGCTCACCCCGGCCACGAGGCACCCCGAGTGGGTGCAGACCGCGGAGAAGCACCGGAACTCCCCCGCCTCGGGCTGGGTGACGACGACGCGACTGTCGGTGTAGACCACGCCCCCGCCGACCGGGATGTCGTCGGTGGAGGCGAGCGCCTCCGTGCCGGGCTCGCTCGTCGGCTCGCTGGACGGCTCGGGGCCCGGCGAGGAGGACGAATCGGAGGTCGTAGCCGAGGCCGACGACGTGGACGGGGCTGCAGACGGCGCGGCGTCGTCGGAGCACGCGCTCAGCAGCGGCAGCGTCAGTCCGACGGTCGCTGCCCCGCCCAAGGCACGCCGTCGCGTCAGGCGTGGAGCGGGCGCCGACGTCTCGTCGTCGGACGTGCGGGTCATGGGTACTCCTCGGCAGCTCGGCGGGCTGCGGCCAGCCTAGGGGCAGCCCCCACATCCCCGTCGCGAACGGCGTCGAGCTGATGCGGGTCTCGCATCCGTGGCATGGATGCGGTCCCCGCACGACGCCCCTCCGACGACAGGAGCCTGCTTCGGATCTCCGACGACGACCGCCCTCGGGTGGAGGAAGTCCTGCGCAGGGCCGCCGGCGAGGGTCGGGGCGCAACCCGGGGCCCGAAGAAGTTCCTCGGCAGCTACTGAGCTGACTTCTTCGCGGCCCTCCCCGCGGTTGCTTTCTTGGCTGGAGCCTTCGTGGCCGGCACCTTCTTGGCCGCCGCCTTCTTGGCCGGCGCCTTCGTGGCCGGCGCCTTCTTGGCCGGCGCCTTCTTGGCCGGGGCCTTCTTGGCAGCACCACGCCCGACGAACGCACCCCCGTCTGCCGGCGCCCGACGAGCCGCCGTCTGGGTTGCCTCGCGACCGACCAGCAGTGGCGCGAGGTACTGGCCCGTGTAGCTCTCCGCGACCCCGGCGACGTGCTCGGGGGTGCCCTCGGCCACCACCATGCCGCCGCGGGAGCCGCCTTCCGGACCCATGTCGATCAGCCAGTCAGCGGTCTTGATGACGTCGAGGTTGTGCTCGATCACCAGGACGCTGTTGCCGGCGTCGACGAGTCGACCCAGCACGAGGAGCAGCTTGCGGATGTCCTCGAAGTGCAGCCCCGTCGTGGGCTCGTCGAGGACGTAGACCGTGCGCCCCGTGGATCGCTTCTGCAGCTCGGAGGAGAGCTTGACGCGCTGCGCCTCGCCACCCGAGAGCGTGGTCGCGGGCTGTCCGAGACGGACGTAGCCCAGGCCGACCTCCACGAGCGTCTTCATGTGACGCGAGATCGCGGGGACCGCGGCGAAGAAGTCGACAGCTTCCTCGATCGGCATGTCGAGGACTTCGGCGATGGTCTTGCCCTTGTAGTGCACCTCGAGGGTCTCGCGGTTGTAGCGCGCGCCGTGGCAGACCTCGCAGGGCACGTAGACGTCGGGCAGGAAGTTCATCTCGATCTTCAGCGTGCCGTCGCCCGAGCACGCTTCGCAGCGACCGCCCTTGACGTTGAACGAGAACCGGCCCTGGAGGTAGCCGCGCATCTTGGCCTCGGGAGTCGAGGCGAAGAGCTTGCGGACGTGGTCGAAGACGCCGGTGTAGGTCGCGGGGTTGGAGCGCGGCGTCCGGCCGATGGGCGACTGGTCGACGTGGATCACCTTGTCGACGTGCTCGAGACCGGTGATCTTCTGGTGCCGCCCGGGCACCTGCCGCGAGCGGTAGAGCTGCTTGGCCAGCGAGGTGTAGAGGATGTCGTTGACGAGGGTGGACTTGCCCGAGCCCGAGACGCCGGTGACGGCGACGAAGAGCCCGAGCGGGAAGGCGACGTCGACGTCCTGGAGGTTGTGCTCGCGCGCTCCGTGGACCGTCAGCTCGCGTCCGATCGTGCGAGGACGACGGATCTCCGGCACCGGGATCTCGCGTCGGCCCGAGAGGTACTGGCCCGTCATCGAGTCGGGGTGGTCGTAGAGACCCTGGACGGTGCCGCTGTGGACCACCTGGCCGCCGTGCTCGCCGGCACCCGGCCCGATGTCGACGACCCAGTCGGCCGTCTTGATCGTGTCCTCGTCGTGCTCGACGACGATCAGCGTGTTGCCCAGCTCCTTGAGCCGCACCAGGGTCTCGATGAGTCGCTGGTTGTCGCGCTGGTGGAGGCCGATCGAGGGCTCGTCGAGCACGTACAGGACACCGACGAGTCCGGCCCCGATCTGCGTCGCGAGCCGGATGCGCTGCGCCTCGCCGCCTGAGAGCGAGCCGGACGGACGGTCGAGCGAGAGGTAGTCGAGTCCGACGTCGAGGAGGAACCGCAGCCGCTCCTGGATCTCCTTGAGCACCCGCTCGCCGATCTGGCGCTCGCGGGAGGTCAGGTCGAGGTGGGCCAGGAACTCGGCCGACTCGTTGATGGGCAGGGCGCAGATCTCGGCGATGTTCTTGCCGCCCAGCAGCACCGCCATCGACACGGGCTTGAGCCGGCTGCCTCGGCAGGTGCCGCACGGCACCTCGCGCATGAAGCCCTCGAAGCGCTCGCGACTGGTGTCGGACTCCGCCTCGCGGTGCCGACGCTCGATGTAGGCGCGGACCCCCTCGAACTGCGCGTAGTAGGCGCGCTCGCGGCCGTACCGGTTGCGCGTGACGACGTGGACCTTCGTGGCGTGACCCTCGAGCAGCGAGCGGCGACCCAGCGAGGAGATGTCGTCCCAGGGTGTGTCGAGGTCGAAGCCGAGCTCCTCGCCCAGCGCCTCCATCAGCTTGAGAAAGTAGTCGGCCACGTGGGCCTGGCTCCACGGCTGGATGGCGCCGTCGCGCAGGGTCGCGGTGGTGTCCGGCACGACGAGGTCGGGGTCGACCTCCATGCGGGTGC
Organism: Nocardioides sp.; assembly: GCF_034670285.1. Classification (GTDB taxonomy): domain Bacteria; phylum Actinomycetota; class Actinomycetes; order Propionibacteriales; family Nocardioidaceae; genus Nocardioides. The sequence goes on from NZ_JAXMNS010000090.1 coordinate 7,108, forward strand.
CGAGACCGCTGCAGACCGGGCAGGCCCCGAACGGCGAGTTGAACGAGAACGAGCGGGGCTCGAGCTCGTCGGTGTCGATCGCGTGGTCGTTGGGGCACGCCATCTTCTCGCTGAACTTCAGCTCGCGCGCGGCGTCCTTGGCGTCGAGGTCGACGAAGTCGAAGACGACCAGCCCACCGGCGAGGTTGAGCGCGGTCTCGACCGAGTCGGTGAGGCGTCGCTTGCTGGAGGCCTTGACGGCCAACCGGTCGACGACGACCTCGATGGTGTGCTTCTTCTGCTTGTCGAGGGTGGGTGGCTCCTCGAGCGTGTAGGTCTCGCCGTTGACGCGGGCACGCGAGAAGCCCTGCGTCTGCAGCTGCTTGAAGAGCTCGACGTACTCGCCCTTGCGCCCGCGGATCACCGGAGCGAGCACCTGGAACCGGGCGCCTTCGTCGAGGGTGAGGACCCGGTCGACGATCTGCTGGGGGGTCTGTCGCTCGATCGGCGCACCGCAGGTCGGGCAGTGCGGTCGTCCCGCCCGGGCGAAGAGCAGGCGGAGGTAGTCGTAGACCTCGGTGATGGTGCCCACGGTCGAGCGCGGGTTCTTCGACGTCGACTTCTGGTCGATCGAGACCGCCGGCGACAACCCCTCGATGAAGTCGACGTCCGGCTTGTCCATCTGCCCGAGGAACTGACGTGCGTAGGCGGAGAGCGACTCCACGTAGCGCCGTTGACCCTCCGCGAAGATGGTGTCGAACGCCAGTGAGGACTTCCCGGACCCGCTGAGACCGGTGAACACGATGAGCGCATCGCGTGGGAGGTCGAGCGAGACATCCTTGAGGTTGTGCTCACGGGCACCTCGGATGATGAGCTGGTCGGCCACAGAAGTCCCTCGGTCGAGCGGTTTGGTCAAGCAGAATTCGAACAAGTGTTCGTCATCGCCGGGCGCGACGCAAGCCGATGGCACGCAATCGTCCACCACAGCCTAGGGGCGCGACCCACGCCCCGACGGCGGGCGAGGCCGCGACACGTGCGGTCCGGCATGATGACGACGTCCAGTGTGCCGCGCGCGCCGCGCGCAGCACTCACCCCGTCGGACGACCCGGAGCCCGAAACACCGTGGCGGTCGACACACCCGTGCGGCCCCCCGCCCAGGATGGAGACCTCGTGACCTACACCGGAGACGTGACCGTCGGCGGCACTCCCGATGTCCGCGTGCTGCCTGCACTCACGATCACCAAGGTGGCCGTCGACGCGGAGATGAGCAACAACGCTTACCTGCTGCGATGCACCGACACCGGCGAGCAGGTCCTCATCGACGCGGCTGCCGAGGCGGAGGTGCTGCTCGACCTGATCGGCGACGCGGGGCTCACCACGGTGATCACGACCCACCAGCACTGGGACCACCACCGGGCCCTCGGCGCGGTCGTCGACGCCACCGGGGCCTCGGTCGCGGCGGGCGACCCGGACGCGGACGCGATCACCGAGCAGACCGACGTCCCGGTCGCGATGCGCCTCTCCCACGGGGACCGCGTGCCGGTGGGGTCGTGCACCCTCGAGGTGCTGGCGATCGCCGGGCACACCCCGGGGTCGATCGCGTTGCTGTACGTCGATCCCGAGGACGGCGGTCACCCGCACCTCTTCACCGGCGACTCGCTGTTCCCAGGCGGGGTCGGGGCGACCTTCGGCGACGAGGCCGCCTTCGCACAGCTGGTCGACGAGGTCGACACCAAGATCTTCGGCACGCTCCCCGACAGCACGTGGGTCTACCCCGGCCACGGCGGCGACACGGTGCTGGGCACCGAGCGTCCGCACGTGCCGGAGTGGCGGGCGCGCGGCTGGTAGACCGCTCGGTGCGCCCGCTCGTCAGGCTGCGAGGCCGCTGCTCCCCCGCGTGACCGCGCTGACGCCGTCCAGGTCGAGGCCGTTGAGCGAGGCGAAGAGCCTCAGGTCGCGCAGGTCCGGGCTGGTGCCGGCGCCGAGGTGGGCGAGCAGCTGGGCCTGGGTGAGGTCGGCGACCACCGCGACCCCGAGGGAGTCGGCGCCGAAGCGCTCGAGCCAGAGCCACATCGTGAAGGGCTGCACGCCGGTGGCGCGTGCGTGGTCGGCGACCAGTCGCGCCTGGCGGGGCGCGAGTCCGCCGCGCACCAGCCCGGCCACGATGTCGGTGGAGTTGGCATGCGTCGGGTTCGCCTCGACGAAGCGCGCACGACGCGCATCGGCGCGTCGACGGGTGGCGACGGTGGCGGGTCGGCTCGCCCGGACGGCGGCCACCGAGGCTGTGAGCGCGACACAGCTCATCATGAAGAGAATCACGATGATTCCTTTCGGTCCCGGACGCGGCGGGGGCCGAACGAACGGGGGGTGGGGGGAGTTGAGCATCGCCTCGGGGGAAGGCGTCACGGCCTATTCAAACCCACTCTTACCGCGAATTGGGGAATTTGGCAGATTCCGTCATCGCGGCCTAGACCGAGAGGATCGGTCAGCCGGAGTAGGTGGCGCGCACCACGTCGCTGGCGGGCGTGGCCTGGCAGGCCAGCCTGATGCCGTCGGCGAGGTCCTCGTCGTCGAGGACGTCGTTGAACGCCAAGGTGACCTCGCCCTCGACGAGACGGACCGCACACGCCGAGCACTCCCCCTCGCGACACGAGTACGGCGCCTTCACCCCGCGGCTCTCGAGGTGGTCGAGCATCGTGGTGCTGCGGTCCCAGTCGTCGAACACGTGGGTCTCGCCGTCCAGCTCGACCTCGAGCCGGGCGGGTTCTCCGACCTCTGCTGCGGGCTCGACGGCTGTCTCGGACGCGGCACTCGAGCCGCCGGCGGCAGCCTCGTCCTCGACCTGCGTGCTCCCGACGTCGCCGAAGGGGTTGCCACCGAGCGAGACGAACTTCTCCTGGTGGCGACGCTGGCGGGGGAAGCCGAGCTCCTTGAGCGCAGCGACGGTGAGCTTCATGAACGGCGCCGGGCCACACACGAAGGCATCCCGCTCGAGGTGGTCGGCGGCGAGGGCGCGGACCTGCTCGAGCGTCGGGAGGCCCTGCACGCTCTCGAGCCAGTGGATGACCTGCAGCCGGTCGGGGTACTCGGCGGCGAGCTCGGAGAGCTGTCGGGCGAAGATCACCGAGCGCTCGTCGCGGTTGGCGTAGAAGACCGTGATGCGCCCGGTGCCGCGCGCGAGCGCCGTCCGCGCGATCGACATGATCGGCGTGACCCCGCTACCGCCGGCGAAGAGGAGCAGGTCGGCGTCGAGTGAGGCGGGGGTGAAGATCCCGCTCGGCGGGAGCACCCGCAGGGAGCCGCCCACCTCGAGGTGGTCGCAGATCCAGTTCGAGGCGAAGCCCTCGGCCGTGCGCTTGACCGCGATCGTCACCGTGTCGCCGTCCGCAGGGGTGTCCGTCGGGCTGCTGCACAACGAGTAGCAACGCGCTGCCAGACCCGTCTGGTCGCTGGGTACGGCGACCGTCAGGAACTGACCCGGACGGAAGGCGAACTCCTCCGCGGCGCCGTCCGGCACCCGGAACGTGATCGAGCGCGCGTCATCGGTCTCCTCGACGACAGCGACAACTTCGAGCTCGTACGACGTGATCTCCACAGGTCTCT
>NZ_JAXMNS010000091.1:0-10593 GCF_034670285.1 Nocardioides sp.
TCACGCCTCCGAGCTCGGCGGCCTGGTGACGGCGGCGACCGCCGCCCAGCAGGCAGAACGACGTCGCGCTCGCGTGCTGCCGCGGATCACCGCAGTCGAGGCCGTGCTCCAGCAGCGTCTGGTCGACTACGCCGTGGCCGCCGAGAGCGGCGCCCTCGCGCTCCTGCTCGCCTCCATGGCGGCCGGCCTGGCCCAGGCACGGGAGGCGTTGTGACCTACGTCGACGCACTCCAGGGAGCGCTGACCGCCGAGCACGCAGCCGTCTACGTCGTGGGCTACCTCGGCGCCCAGACCTCGGCGTCCGCCCAGCCGCAGCTCTTCGACACGCTGACCGTCGCCTACGAGTCCCACCGCGAGCTCCGCGACCTCCTCGTCGAGGCGATCCGTGAGGCCGGCGACGAGCCCGTCGCTGCCGCTGCGGCCTACGACCTGGTCGACGTCGCGGGCGACCCGACGCGGATCAGACGCCGCGCCCTCACCCTCGAGCGCGGGTGCGCCGCGGCGTACGGCTACTTGGTCGCCAACAGCCCCTCGGAGCAGCGACGCTTCGCCGCCGAGGCACTGGTCGCGACCGCGGTGCGCGAGATCGCCCTCGGGGGCCGTCCACGGCCGCTGCCCGGCCGCTGAGCCCGGCCGCTGAGTCTCGCCGCTGAGCCTGGCCGAAAAACAGGCCGGTCCGCGCACTCGCCTCCGGGGAACACCCGAGACGTTCCCCGAAGGGACGAGTACGCGGACCGCTGTGGCCAAGGGGACCGGCCGTCAGAGGAGTCCGGCGAACCGGAGGGGTACTCCTCTGTGCAGAAGTCTGCAGCAGGACCTACCGGGTGTGCGCTACTCAGGACCCATCACAAACGTGCATTGCAGAAACCTGCAACCCGGGTGCGCGGCAGACCGTCAGCGCCAGCCGTCGACCAGCGTGAGCACGTCCTCGAGCGCGTGGGCGACTCCGTCGGGCTCCCCCACGCTGTGCCCGACCTGCTCGGGCGGGATGTCGCTGTGCGGCACGTGAATGGCCCGCAGCCCGGCGTTCTGAGCACCCCAGATGTCGTCGAAGAGCCGGTCCCCCACGTAGACGCAGCGCGACGGGTCGGTCGCACCGACCGACGCCATCGCGGCGCCGAACGCCTGGGGCGAAGGCTTGGTCCAGGGGATCTCGCTGGAGTAGACGTCGCCGTCGATGAGGTCGAGGACCCCGTCACGCCGGAAGACACGTTCGTGGACGTCGCGGGGCCAGATCGTGTTGGACAGCACGCCGACCGAGATGCCGCGCTCGCGCAGGCCCTGCCACAACGGGCCGACCGCAGGGTCGGTGGCCGTGTGCGGCTCCCAGAAGGCGTAGTAGGCGTCGAGACGAGCCGGGTCGTGGCTCAGCCCCGCCTCGACGAACAGGTCGGCCACGGTGGCGCTGCGCTGGTGGTCGCGGCTGCGACTCCAGATCGTCGAGGCCGCCCGGTGGAGCAGGTCGCGGGAGACGTGGAGGTCGTGCTCGGCATCGACCACGGCGCTCGCCAGCGCGAGCGACTCGGCCTGGAAGTCGATGTCGTGCCACTGGGTCAGCGTGCCGCCCCAGTCGAAGATGACCGCCTCGATCGCCTTCACCCGAGTCACGGCCGCCTCACACGCGCCTCACGAGCGGACGAGCGTGACGAGGTGGTCGACGACCGAGCCGACCGCGACGTCCTCGCGCTCGCCCGTACGGCGGTCCTTGACCTCGATGGTGCCGTTCTCGATCAGGCTCTTGCCCACCACCACGATCGTCGGGACACCGATCAGCTCGGCGTCCTTGAACTTCACGCCGGGGCTGATCTTGCCGCGGCGGTCGTCGTAGAGGACCTGGACGCCGGCCGCCTCGAGCTCGCGGGCGATCTCCTCCGCGGTCGTGTAGAGCGAGTCGTCCTTGCCGGCCGCGACCACGTGGACGTCGGCCGGAGACACGTCGCGGGGCCAGCAGAGGCCGATGTCGTCGAGGGTGCCCTCGGCGATGGCCGCGACCGCTCGCGACGGACCGATGCCGTAGGAGCCCATCGTGACCGTCACGAGCTTGCCGTTGACATCGAGGACCTTGAGGTCGAGTGCCTCGGCGTACTTGCGACCGAGCTGGAAGATGTGGCCCATCTCGATGCCGCGCGCCGACTCGAGGGTGCCCTCGGTGCAGCTCGGGCAGGCGTCGCCGTCGCGGACCTCGGCGGCCTCGATGGTGCCGTCGGGGGTGAAGTCGCGTCCGACCACGAGGTCGAGGACGTGGCTGCCGTCGACGTCCGCGCCGGTCACCCAACGGGTGCCCTCGACGACGCGGGGGTCGACGAGGTAGCGGATCTTGGTCGAGCTCTCCTCGCCCAGGCAGCCGGGTCCGATGTAGCCCTTGACCAGGCCGGGGTGGTCGGCGAACGCCTTCTCGTCGAAGGCCTCGACCTCGATCGGCTCGAGCTGGCCCTCCATGCGCTTCTGGTCGACCTCACGGTCGCCGGGCACACCGATGGCCAGGGGCTCACGGGTGCCGTCGGGGTGCTTCAGCATCACCAGGACGTTCTTGAGGGTGTCGCCGGCGGCTCAGGGACGGTCATCGCGGGGGAACGCCTCGTTGAGGTGGTCGACGAGGCTCGCGATGGTCGGGGTGTCCGGGGTCTTCTCGGCGTGCGCGGCGGGGGCGTCGTCGTACGACACCGCCTGCGGCGTGCGCACCTCGACGGCCTCGACGTTGGCGGCGTAGTCGCACGCGGTGCAGCGCACGTAGGTGTCCTCGCCGACGTCGGCACGGGCCAGGAACTCCTCGGACTTCGAGCCACCCATGGCGCCCGAGGTGGCCTTGACGATGACGTACTCGAACCCGAGGCGGTCGAAGATCCGGATGTAGGCGTCGCGATGCTTGGCGTAGCTCTCCTCGAGGCCGGCGTCGTCGACGTCGAAGGAGTAGGAGTCCTTCATCACGAACTCGCGCCCGCGCAGCAGGCCGGCGCGGGGACGCGCCTCGTCGCGGTACTTGGTCTGGATCTGGTAGATCGACAGCGGCAGGTCCTTGTAGGACGAGTAGAGGTCCTTGACCACGAGGGTGAACATCTCCTCGTGCGTGGGGCCGAGCAGGTAGTCGGCACCCTTGCGGTCCTGGAGCCGGAAGAGGCCGGCGCCGTACTCGCTCCACCGGTTGGTCGCCTCGTAGGGCTCCTTGGGCAGCAGCGCCGGGAACGACAGCTCCTGGGCGCCCATGGTGTCCATCTCGTCGCGGATGATCGCCTCGACCTTCCGCAGCACGCGCAGGCCGAGCGGCAGCCAGGTGTAGATGCCCGGAGCGGCGCGCCGGATGTAGCCCGCGCGGACCAGCAACCGGTGGCTGGGCACCTCGGCGTCCGCGGGGTCGTCTCGCAGGGTACGCACGAACAGGCTCGACATCCTCAAGATCATGGGGCGAGGCTACTTGTGCGCCCGCCGCGACAACCAACGAGTTCCCACGTGCGTCTCCTGGTAGTACCTCCCAGGCCTGCGCCGCAGGCTCTGGGCCCCAGCACCTCGCACTCGGGAGACACCCATGCACACCAGAAATCCCTTCCTCGGCGCCCTCGGGGCACTCGCGCTCCTCAGCCCTCTCACCACCTCGGTGCCGGCGGTCAGCGCCTCGTCGGACGACCAGACCGTCACCGTCCGGGCGGCGCGCCTCGAGCGCGGCCCTGACATCGTCGGCCCCCACCTGAAGGGCCACACCGTCGTGGACGGCGACGTGCGCGTCAAGGTGCGGGCCGACCACGTCTTCCTCCTCGGGCCGACGGACGGCGGCTATGTGGTCGAGGTCATCAGGGACGGGCGCAGCCGCACCCTGGTCGTCGCTCCGGACGAGGACGAGCGCGCCCTCGTCAAGGGTTCCGCTGCGCAGGTGCGGCTCTCGGGCGACGGCGAGACCCTCGCCGTGATCAGGCGTGTCACCCGGCGCACCGTCATCCGCATCCGGTCCGTCGCTGACCGCGCCCTGCTGGCCGAGGAGAGCTTCGGGCGCTACCCGGAGCTCCTCGACCTCGACGGCGACCGCCTGCTCGTCACGCGGTACGACGGCGGTGCGGTCGCGTTCGACTTCCGCGCCGGGACGCGGCGCCGGGTCACCGACCAGCGCGTCCACGCCGCCGACCTCGCCACCAATCGCCTCGCCTACTACACCGCCGACCCCTACGAGGGCGGGTGCACGGTCGTGGCGCCGCTCGACCGGCCCACCAACGTCCAGTGGACCTCCTGCGACGAGCGGGTCCACGCCTTCTCCCCCGACGGCTCCCGCATGGCGACCGTCGACAAGCTGGCCGACGGCGCCGGCCCCGGCCAGGTCTGGGAGCGCACCGTCCGTGGCCGGCTCCTCGGCTCCTACCGGGTGACGGGGTACTTCGGCCAGGTCTGGTGGGAGACCACGCGCGACCTGCTCCTCGAGGCCTGGGGACGCCGGAAGGGCGCGACGGTCCGGTGCTCGGAAGGAGACTGCGAGCGGGTGACCGCCGTGCGGTCGACTCCGGAGCTCTGAGCCGTCAGGCGGCCTCGGGTACCGTCTCGCCCGAGGTCGCGGCCACGCGCGGCCCGGACCTCCGGAGGACCACCATGGCCGCCAAGCGCCTCACCCCTTGCCCCGACGGCTCGCAGAAGTGCGTCTCGAGCCTCGACACCCAGCAGTACTGCGCCATGGAGCCGGTGCCGTTCTCCGGCACGGTCGAGCAGGCGAAGGCCGCCGTGCTGAAGGTCGTCGCCGAGCATCCCCGCACTTCGGTGGTGGAGGACGCCGGTGACTACGTGAAGGCGATCTTCAAGACGCGCGTGATCCGCTGGAAGGACACTGTCGAGTTCGAGATCGACGCCGACGACCACGTCGTCCACTTCCGCTCCGAGTCGGTGCCGTACGCCGGGTCCGACCTCGGTGCCAACCGCAAACGGATGACCCGCGTGCGCGCCGACCTCGTCACCGCGCTCGGAGCCTGACCACCCTCAGCCGCGAGCGGCCTTGAGCGCCGACTTCAGCATCGGCCACTGCAGGGGCAGCCGGGCCACGGCAGCAGCGGCCAGCGGCTTGTTGCCCCGGGCTGCTGCGTCGGTGGCCATCTTCACGTTGGCGGGATAGACCGCGGCCAGCAGCGCCACGCTCCCCCAGCCCGAGAGTCGTCGCGTCGAAGGCGCGAGCAGCCCGGCGGCGAGAGCGATCTCGGCCACGCCGCTGCCGATGATCACCTCGCGGTGGGCCGGGACCCAGGCCGGCATGATCGGCTCGTAGGCCTGGGGCCGGACCAGGTGGATGACCCCGCTGACGGTGAAGATGCCGGCCAGGATCTTGGTGCTGCGCTCGATGGTCACGTCGCGGATCCTACGCAGCACGCGTGCCGCGCTGCGGTCGGTCTCAGGAGTCGTCCGGCTCAGAACATGATGGTCGAGAAGCGCCCGGCCTCGCGGAACCCGACGCGGCCGTAGGCCCGGCGCGCGGGCTCGTTCCACTCGTTGACGTAGAGCGACACGGTGGGCGCGATCTCGGCCTGGACCAGCCGTGCGACGGCGGCCATCCCGCTCACGGCCCAGCCCTCGCCGCGCCGCTCGGGCGGCACCCAGACCCCTTGGATCTGGGCGACCTCGTCGGTGGCGCAGGCGACCTCGGCCTTGAAGACCAGGCGTCCCTTCTCGAAGCGCGCGAAGGACCAGCCGCGGCTGATCAGCTGGGTGACCCGGGCCCGGTAGAGGTCACCGCTGCCGCCCGACTCGGGCGAGACCCCGACCTCCTCGGTGTACATCGCCACGCACGCGGGGTAGACGAGCGACATGTCGTTGCGGTCCGTACGCCGTACGAACGGGTCGGCGGGCGCCTCCGGCTCGCCGGAGAGGACCAGGTGGGGCTGGAGCCAGCGGGTGTCTCGCGGGCGACCCCACGTGTCGGCCACGGCGTGCCAGAAGGCGCGGACCGGGTCGTGCGGTCCGACGATGGTCGTGCAGGTGCGGCTGCGGGTCAGGGCCTTCTCGGCGAAGGCCCGGGCGTCGTCGGCGTCGCAGCAGATCGGCACCAGGTTGGCCCCCACGTGGCAGGCAGCGACGAGCCGGCCCCCGTCGTACCGCCCCCACATCTCGCCGCCGAGCCAGCGCGGCTCGAGATGGGTGGTGCGGGCCCGGTGGATGGCGAAGACGTTGGCCACCGGGTCGGTGTGGGCCAGCTCGAGGAACTCGTCGAGGTCGCCACTGGCGAGCACGCGTACTCCGTGGCGGCTGGCTGGCACGTCGCGAAGCCTAGTCGTGGTCATCGCCGCCTGCCTCCTGCCTGCCTGCGACCAGCCGTGAGGCGGGCGTCAGGAGACGCTGACCTCGGCCGTGGCCCCGTCGACGGCTTCCATGCCCTCGGCGATGCGCATGGCCTCCTCGATGAGGGTCTCCACGATCTGCGACTCGGGGACCGTCTTGATCACCTCGCCCTTGACGAAGATCTGGCCCTTGCCGTTGCCGGAGGCGACGCCGAGGTCGGCCTCGCGCGCCTCGCCCGGACCGTTGACGACGCAACCCATGACGGCCACGCGCAGCGGGACCTCGAGGCCGTCGAGCCCGGCCGTGACCTGCTCGGCGAGGGTGTAGACGTCGACCTGCGCACGTCCGCAGCTGGGGCAGGAGACGATCTCGAGCTTGCGGGGGCGGAGGTTGAGGCTCTGGAGGATCTGGATGCCCACCTTGACCTCCTCGACCGGCGGGGCCGAGAGGCTGACGCGGATCGTGTCGCCGATGCCGCGGCTCAGCAGCGAGCCGAAGGCGGTGGCCGACTTGATCGTGCCCTGGAAAGCAGGACCGGCCTCGGTGACACCGAGGTGCAGCGGCCAGTCGCCGGCCTCGGCGAGCAGCTCGTAGGCGCGCACCATGACGACCGGGTCGTTGTGCTTGACCGAGATCTTGAAGTCGTGGAAGCCGTGCTCCTCGAAGAGGCTCGCCTCCCACACCGCGGACTCGACGAGCGCCTCCGGGGTGGCCTTGCCGTACTTCTCGAGCAGGCGGGGGTCCAGCGAGCCGGCGTTGACGCCGATCCGGATCGAGGTGCCCCGGTCCTTGGCCGCAGCGGCGATCTGCTTGACCTGGTCGTCGAACTTGCGGATGTTGCCGGGGTTGACCCGCACCGCTGCGCAGCCCGCGTCGATCGCGGCGTAGACGTACTTCGGCTGGAAGTGGATGTCGGCGATGACCGGGATCTGCGAGTGCTGGGCGATCTCCGCAAGGGCGTCGGCGTCGTCCTGGCTCGGGCACGCGACCCGGACGATGTCGCACCCGGTCGCGGTCAGCTCGGCGATCTGCTGGAGCGTCGCGTTGACGTCGGAGGTGAGGGTGGTGGTCATCGACTGGACCGACACCGGCGAGTCGCTGCCGACGCCGACCTTGCCGACCTTGATCTGACGGGTCTGACGACGGGGCGCGAGCACCGGAGGAGGCGCTTCGGGCATGCCGAGACTGATCGGGGTGCTCATGGGCTCAGGCTACTGCGCCACCCGAACTCCTCCGCGAGTCGGCGCGTATACGCGCCGACTCGGCGGGGACCGGTCGCTCACGCGAGGTCCCTTCGGCGGAGGCCGACGACCCCGAGGGCACACAGGCCCAGTCCGAGGAGGAGGACGACGAGCACCGGGATCGGTGCGAAGTCCTCCACCGGCATCTCGGGGAGGTGGTGGAACGGCGACAGCGCCTGCACCCACGTCGGGAAGTCGAGGAGGTTGCCCAGGTAGCCCTGGAGCGCGGCGAAGACCACCAGTGCGTACGCGGCCCCGCTGAACTTCGGCACCCACCCAAGCAGCAGCACGGCTACCCCGGCGAGCAGCAGGACCCCGGGGCTCAGCGCCGCGGCCGCGGCCGTCATCCGTCCGAAACGACTCCAGTCGTCGGCCACCAGGGCGTACCCGGTGGCTGCCCCGACGCCCACGAGCACCATCGCGACGGTCGTCGCCACCACCGTCACCAGCAGCGAGCCGCCCGCCCAGCGGGTGCGAGACATCGCCGTCGACAGCAACGACTCGGCCCGCCCCGCGCTCTCCTCCGAACGCAGACGCAACGCCGAGGACACCGCGAAGCCGCCCGCGACCGCCGCGACGAGCCCGAACGCGGTGACCAGGAAGGCGCTGACCGGATCGCCGCCGCTCATGTCGAAGAACGCCTGCATGTCGGGGTTGGACTCGAGCATGTCGTCGAGCTCGGGCCCGACCGACCCGAATATCAGCCCTCCGAGCGTCAACCCGACGGTCCAGCCGTAGATGCTGCCGCGCTGCAGTCTCCAGGCGAGCCCGGTCGACGTGCCGAGCGAACGACCTGCGCGCGCCGGACCGGGACGCGGCGCGAGCATCCCGGCCCCGGCGTCGCGGTGCGCGGTGAGCCAGGCCGCGAGTGCGAGGAGCACCACGGCGAGCCCGACCATCGGGACGAGCAACCACCACCTCGCCTCGCCGTAGGGCTGTGCCAGCAGCGCCCAGCCGAGGGGCGAGGTCCAGCTGAGGAAGTTCTCACCCACGTCACCGATGCCGCGGACGACGAAGAGCACGGCGAGCACCGCTCCCGCGATCCCACTCGCACCTCGCGCGGACGACGTCACCTGCGCGGCGGCTGCGGCCACCGCGGTGAACACCAGCCCGACGCCGGCCAGCATGGCCCCGTGCAGCAACGATCCGGACACCTCGAGGCCGCTGAGGGCCAGCAGGAAGGCGTCGAGGGCGCCGACCACGACGCTCGCGGCCCCTGCCACGGTGATGGCGGCGAGCGTGGCGGCGTGCCGGCCCAGGACCGTCGAGCGCAGCAGCTCGGCCCGGCCGGCTTCCTCCTCGGCCCGCGTGTGTCGGACCACGAGGAAGATGACCATCAGTGCGGTGGCGATGAGGCCTACCGCACTGATCTCGTAGGCGGTGATGGCGCCCGCGCTGTCAAGGCCCTCCGGCCGCCCGCTCAGGAGACGGGTCGCCGCCGAGTCCGCGGTGCTCGCGTAGCCGGCGATCTCCTTCGGAGACTGGTAGAGCTCGATGATCGCGATCGCCGTGGCGCCGACCAGGGTCGCGATCCCGAGGATCCACAGCAGCAGCCGGAGACGATCGCGGCGCAGGATCAGGCGGATCAGGTGCGTCGTGCCGGTGAACGCCGTCATGCCGGGACCGGCTCGCCGACGCCGTCCTCATCGACAGCGTCGCCGTACTCGCGCAGGAAGAGCTCCTCGAGCGTCGGCGGGTGCGCGGTGATCGATCGGATGCCGGCCCTGCTGAGGACCTGCATCGCCTCGTCGAGCTGATCGGTGTCGACGTCGAAGGCCGCACGCCTGTCGTGGACCTCGAGGTGGTGGACCCCCGGCATCGACTCGAGCCCCTCGACGGGCGCCGACGTCTCGGCGACCACCGTCGTCCGGGTCAGGTGCCGGAGGTCGGCGAGCGTGCCGCTCTGCACGGTGGCACCGGCCCGGATGATGCTGACCTTGTCGCACAACGCCTCCACCTCGGCCAGGATGTGGCTCGAGAGGAGCACGGTCGCGCCGGAGTCGACCGCCTCCCGCACGCATTCCTGGAAGACCGCTTCCATGAGGGGGTCGAGGCCGGACGTCGGCTCGTCCAGGAGCAGCAGGTCGGCCCCGGAGGCGAACGCCGCCACCAGCGCGACCTTCTGCCGATTGCCCTTGGAGTACGTGCGCGCCCTCTTCGTCGGGTCGAGCTCGAAGCGTTCGACCAGCTCGCCCCGGCGTGCGTCGTCGAGTCCGCCGCGCATGCGGGCGAGCATGTCGATCACCTCTCCCCCGGTGAGGTTGGGCCAGAGGTTCACGTCACCGGGCACGTAGGCCAGCCGTCGGTGCAGCTCAGCCGCTCGCGCCCACGGGTCCCCACCGAGCAGGCTGACCGTTCCCTCGTCGTGACGAAGGAGCCCGAGCAGGACGCGCATCGTCGTCGACTTGCCCGAGCCGTTGGGGCCGAGGAAGCCGTGCACCTCACCGGCCTCGACACGGAGGTCGAGACCGTCGAGGGCGCGAAACGAGCCGAAGGTCTTGACCACACGGTCGAGGGTGATTGCATACGCCGTCATGCGTGCGACTCTAACATTCAAAGTTTACTGAATGTTCTGGTTGATATGATCTCTATGTGACTTCTGACGACCCGACCCGCAGTCGGTCCCGCGCCGTCGAGCGCGTGGGGCAGAGCCTCGAGCTCGAAGGGATCCCGCGCATGCCGGCCAGGGCCTTCGCCTTCGTCCTCACTGATCCGAGCGAGACGCGCACCGCCCGCGACCTCGCCGAAGGTCTCGAGGCGAGTCCGGCAGCCGTTTCCGGCGCGGTCCGCTACCTGGTGGACAACCGGCTCCTGGTGAAGGAGCGCACACCGGGGAGCCGCGCAGAGCGGTACCGGCTCGCGGACGGAGACCTGTGGGCGACGATCATCCGTGCCCGGCTGCCGCTGATGGAGCACATGATCGCCGGGATCGACGAGGCCATCGGCTACCTCGGGGCGCACCCCACCGGCGAGGTGGGCACGGCCCGGCTCCGGGAGACCCGCGAGTTCTTCGCCTTCATGCAGCAGGACCTCGCCGAGATGCTCGAGCGGTGGGCAGCATCGCGGGGCGTCCCTCGCTGAGTCGGCGCGTACACGCGCCGACTCGGCGAGG
>NZ_JAXMNS010000092.1:0-10586 GCF_034670285.1 Nocardioides sp.
GGACCAGGCTGATGTCGCCGAGGTCCTGGGCCAGCTTGAGCTTGGCGGCGTCACGAGCGCTGAGGGCGAGGACGTACTGGCTGAGCGCGGCGCTGTCGGCGCTGACCACGGGCTGGCCGTCGGGTCCGACCTGCGGAGCCACGGTCACCAGGCCGTTGGCGAGGATCAGCACCTCCTTGAACAGCACGCGGACCTCGGGCTCCGCGGAGCCGGCGAAGGTGCCGGTGATGAAGACGCCGACGCGCGTGCCGGCGGGCGTGAAGCCGCTGATGCGCGAGGTGTCGTCGAGCGTGATCGCGGTGGCGGTGAGGCCCTCGGGCACGACCAGGCCGGTCTCGGAGGCCACCTGGTCGATCGATCCGAACTTCTGCGTGAGCAGCTGCTCACCGGGGTAGATCGTGGTCAGCGCGACGGTGGAGGTGAAGTCGGTGCCCTCGTTGGTCGAGCCGAGGATCAGCTCGTCGCTCGGCACCGGCTTGCTCAGCAGCTTGCCGGCGTTCGCGGCGTCGGAGGCCGACTCTCCCGGCGAGATCACCTGGGTGGCCACGAGCACGTTCTGGGTCTCGAACTGCTCGGCCGCCCGGTCTTCGGCGTCCTGGGCGTAGATGAAGACGAGACCTGCTCCGAGCGCGGCCACGATGACGGCCACCACGAGGAGAATCCTGCGTCGGTCCATGCTGGTAGATCCTTCACTCTCGCGTCCCGAACGGCGTTCCGGAGCACCGGCCCGGTGGGTCGTACGACCTCACTCTAGGGAGCCCGGCGGTTCGAGGGACACGATCCGCCGAATTCCGCCGCATCCTGGGACGCGCCCGGCTCCATGCCCCTGGTGGCACAAGGGGCCGAGCCGGACGAGAAGTCAGACGTAGAGCGCGGCGATGTCGTCCTTGCACTCACGCAGGACGACGTTGCGCTTGAGCTTGAGGCTCGGGGTGAGCTGGCCGGCCTCCTCGGTCCAGTCGTCGCCGAGGATCTGGAACTTGCGGATCGACTCCGCCTTCGAGACCGCGCTGTTGGCGTCGTCGACTGCGCGCTGGATCTCGGCGCGCAGGTCGGCGTCGTCGACGAGGTCGGCGATCGAGCCCGACTTGTGGTGGGTCTTCGCCCACTGGGGGAACGACTCCGGGTCGAGGGTCACCAGGGCGGCGATGAACGGCTGACGGTCGCCGACCACCAGGGCCTGGCTCACCAGGGCGTGAGCGCGCAGTCGGTCCTCGAGCACGGCCGGGGCGACGTTCTTGCCGCCCGCAGTCACGAGGATCTCCTTCTTGCGGCCGGTGATCTTGACGAATCCCTCGTCATCGACCTCCCCGACGTCGCCGGTGTGGAACCAGCCGTCGCCCTCGAGGACCTCGGCGGTGGACTCGGGGTTCTTCCAGTAGCCCGCAAAGACCTGTCCGCCCTTGAACAGCAGCTCGCCGTCGTCGGCGACGCGCACGGCCGTGCCGGGCAGCGGGCGACCGACGGAGCCGACCTTCTGGGCGTCGGGGAGGTTGACGGTGACCGCAGCGGTGGTCTCGGTCAGGCCGTATCCCTCGAGGATGGTCAGGCCGATCCCTCGGTAGAAGTGGCCCAGCCGCTCCCCGAGCGGCGCGCCGCCGGACACGGCGAACGCGCACTCGCCGCCGAGGGTGTCGCGCAGCTTGGCGTAGACGAGGCGGTCGAACACGGCGTGCTTGGCACGCACCGCGAGCGGCACCCGCCCCTTCTCGAGGCCCTTGGAGTAGGCGATGGCGGCCTCGGCCGCGCGGTCGAAGACAGGGCCTCGACCGGAGGCGGTCGCACGCTGCGACGCGGTGTTGAAGACCTTCTCGAAGACGCGCGGCACGGCGAGGACGAACGTCGGTCGGAACGACTGGAGGGTCGGCACGAGCTGGCGGATGTCGGAGCTGTGACCCAGACGCACCCGTGACTTGATGGCGCCGATCTGGATGATCCGCGCGAAGACGTGCGCCAGGGGCAGGAAGAGCAGGGTGGAGGCGTTCTCGCCCTCGAAGAGACGGTCGAGCTCGTCGACCGCGACACCCAGCTCGGTCATGAAGTTGCCGTGGGTGAGCATGCAGCCCTTAGGGCGTCCGGTGGTGCCGGAGGTGTAGATCAGGGTGGCCAGGTCGTCAGGTCCGGCGAGCGTGCGACGAGACTCGAGGGTCTCGTCGTCGATGTCGTCGCCGAGGCTGGCGAGGATCTCGACCGCGTTGTCGTCGATGGTCCAGACGTGGTTGAGGTGCTCGAGACCGGCGCGTACAGACGAGACGCGCGCCAGGTGCTCGGCGCCCTCGCCCACGACCGCCACGGCTGCGGAGTCCTGGAGGATCCACTCGACCTGGGCCGCCGAGGAGGTCTCGTAGACCGGCACGCTCACCGCGCCCGCGCACCAGATCGCGTAGTCGAAGAGCGTCCACTCGTAGCGGGTCTTGGAGATCAGGGCGATCCGGTCGCCGGGCGCGATGCCCGAGGCGATCAGTCCCTTGGCGACCCTGCTGACCTCGGCGAGGAACTCGACCGACGTCACGTCGGTCCAGCCGCCGGCCTCGGGCCTGGCCAGGACGACGGCGTCGGGGGCCTCGGCGGCGTTGCGCAGCAGGTCGTCGGTCAGGTTGCCGGTCGTGGGGA
This sequence comes from Nocardioides sp., assembly GCF_034670285.1. GTDB lineage: Bacteria > Actinomycetota > Actinomycetes > Propionibacteriales > Nocardioidaceae > Nocardioides. The sequence continues at coordinate 2,614 of NZ_JAXMNS010000092.1, forward strand.
TCGGCAGGTTGAGGGGAGTGGAGTACTCGCGCACGGTCGCCTCCGCGGGTCTGAGGGGGTCGGCTGCGTCGCTGCGCCGTCCGACCGGATGGGTGGTGAGGGCTGTGGGAGGGCCCGCAGAGGGGCCGTCGTCGACGTGGGCGCCGACCAACCAACGCTACCGCCGGGCAGCACAGGGCCCGACTCTGGCCCTGTCGGGCGCTCGCAGGGTGTGGTCGCGAGCACGGCGTCGGTGTCCGGAGGTGATCCGGTAACCTCCGAGCGGTGCCGGTCGTCGGCGAGCCCGCCGGTCGACCCTCCTTTCGATCAGACTTCCCACCAGAGACTGCAGAGGTTCCTCATGGCTGACCAGACGACGTCCTCGATCGTCGTCGACGCCCCACCGAGCGCGGTCATGGCGGTCATCGCCGACTTCGACTCCTACCCCGTGTGGGCCAAGGGCGTCACGACCTCCGACGTGGTCAGCACCCTCGACTCCGGTCGGGCGCGCGAGGTGTTCTTCGCTCTCGACGTCTCGCCGATCAAGGACGAGTACACCCTCGCCTACGAGTGGGACGGCGACGCCCAGGTCACCTGGACCCTCGTGGAGGGCAAGATGCTGCGTGCCCTGGACGGCGCCTACGTGCTGCGCGAGCTTGCGGGCGGGTCGACCGAGGTGACCTACCGCCTGGCCCTCGACGTGGCGATCCCGATGATCGGGCTCATCAAGCGCAAGGGCGAGAAGATCCTCATCGACACCGCACTGAAGGGGCTCAAGCAGCGCGTCGAGTCGCTCGCCTGAGCCTCGTCCGAGCACTCTCCCCGTGACTGCTGTGGCTCCTGTGCGCATCGTGCTCTTCACCGGCAAGGGCGGCGTCGGCAAGTCGACCGTGGCTGCCGGAACCGCCGCGGTCTCGGCAGCGGCCGGTCAGCGCACCCTCGTGCTGTCGACGGACGCCGCGCACTCGCTCGCTGACGCGTTCGGCTCACCGGTCGGCTCCGAGCCGACCGAGGTGGCGCCGTACCTGTTCGTCCAGCAGGTCGACGCCCAGCTGCGCTTCGAGCAGTCGTGGGCCGAGATCCAGGGCTACCTGCTCTCCGTGCTCGACGTCGCGGGCGTCGACCCGGTCGCCGCCGAAGAGCTCACCGTCATCCCCGGTGCCGAGGAGGTCCTCGCGCTCCTCGAGCTGCGCCTGCACGCGCTCTCGGACGAGTGGGACGTCATCGTGGTCGACTGCGCGCCGACGGCGGAGACGCTGCGGCTGCTGGCCCTTCCCGAGGCGTTGGGCTGGTACATGGCGCGGGTCTTCCCCACCCAGCAGCGGGTGATGAAGGCACTGCGACCGGTCCTGAGCCGAGCAGCCGGCGTGCCCATGCCCGGCGGCACGGTCTTCGACGCGATCGAGCGGCTGCACGCCGAGCTGGACGAGGTGCGGGCGCTGCTGTCGGGGCCGCACGCGAGCGTGCGCATCGTGATGACGCCCGAGACCGTCGTCCTCGCCGAGGCCCGACGCAGCTACACGAGCCTGTCGCTCTTCGGTTACCGCGTGGACGGCGTCATCGCCAACCGCGTCTTCCCCAGCCAGGACGCCGACGACTGGCGCGCCGGGTGGGTGATGGCCCAGGACGCCGTCCTGGCCCAGGTCGACGAGTCGTTCGCAGGTCTGCCGATCTGGCGCTCGGAGTACCGCCCGGCCGAGCCGGTCGGGGTCGAGGACCTCCGACGACTTGCCCTCGAGCTGTACGACGGGCACGACCCGCTCGCCCCGCCGGTGGGGGAGGGACCGTTCCGGGTGACCCGCACCACCCAGGGAGCGGTGCTCCATCTCTCGCTGCCGTTCGTGAGCCGCGCCGAGGTCGGCCTCGCCCGCAACGGCGACGAGCTCGTCGTCACCGTAGGCTCCTACCGCCGCCTCCTCACGCTGCCGTCCGGGCTGGCCCGACTGAGGGTCGCCGGTGCGCGGGTGGAGGACGGCGAGCTGCGAGTCAGGTTCCGCGAGCCGATGTCCTCAGGGCAGGCATCACCAGAAGGAGAGGGACGGCGTGAGTGACGCAACGGGTCCCCAGGGGCCCCCAGACCAGCCCGACCAGCCAGACCAGCCAGACCAGCCCGGTCAGTCGGGTCAGTCAGGTCAGTCAGAGCCCGTGGGCAGCGTCGGTGAGGAGGCCGCCAAGCTGTTCGGCGCGCTCTCCGACTGGGCCAAGGACTCCGGACCGACCGCCGGCCTGGGTGCCGGCTTCGGCGAGAGCATCACCGAGGGCCTCAGCGGCTTCGCCGACCAGGCGGCCGCGACCGTGGCCGACCTCAACGCCCACCTCGCCACCGGTTCGGCGGAGTGCACCTACTGCCCGGTGTGCCGCACGGTGCACGCCGTGCGCCAGACGAGCCCCGAGGTCAAGGCACACCTGGTCGGAGCGGCGTCGTCGTTCCTCCAGGCGATGACCGGCCTGCTCGCGACGCTGCCTCCGCCGGCTTCCGGCAACCAGTCCGGCGCCGGCGTCGAGCGCATCGACCTCGACGACCCCGAGGATCCCGACGACCTCGAAGATCTCGACGACACCGACGACCCTGATGACCCCGACACCACCGAGGACGAGCACCGATGACCCTGACCTGTGGCATCGACATCGGCGGCACCAAGATCGCCGGCGCGGTCGTCGACGAGCAGGGGAAGATCCTGGCCGAGGCACGCGTGGTCTCGCCGGCGACCGACACCGAGGCGGTGGAGGACGCCGTCGCGTCCCTCGTCACGACGTTGTCGGCCCAGCACGAGGTCTCGGCGGTGGGAATCGGGGCGGCCGGCTACGTCGATGCCGGTCGTGCGGTGGTCATGTTCGCCCCCAACATCGCCTGGCGCGACGAGGACCTCCGCTCCGAGATCGAGTCGCGCGTGCACCTGCCCGTTGTGGTCGAGAACGACGCGAACGCCGCGGCCTGGGGCGAGTTCGCCTTCGGTGCCGCCGCGGACGTCGACGACATGCTGATGATCACCGTCGGCACCGGCGTGGGCGGTGGGCTGGTGCTGGGTGGCGAGCTCTACCGCGGCGCGTTCGGCGCTGCTGCCGAGATCGGACACCTGCGGGTCGTCCGCGGCGGTCGTCTGTGCGGGTGCGGAAACCTCGGTTGCCTGGAGCAGTACGCCAGCGGGTCCGCCCTGGTGAAGGACGCCCGCGCCCAGGCGCTGACGCCCGAGGCCGCCGACCTGCTGGCTCGCGCCGGCGGTAACGTGCTGGCGATCGACGGCCCGATGATCACCCGGGCCGCAGCCGAGGGCGACGCCTTCGCGCTCGGTCGGCTCCGCGAGCTGGGCACCTGGCTGGGTGAGGCGATCGCGTCCCTGGCCGCGGTGCTGGACCCGGGCGCGGTCGTGATCGGAGGCGGGGTGAGCGAGTCCGGCGACCTGCTCCTGGATCCGATCCGCGAGGCGTTCGTCAACGAGCTCACCGGGCGCGGGCACCGCCCGTTCCTGGAGGTGCGCGCCGCCTCGCTGGCCAACGCCGCCGGGGTCATCGGTGCCGCCGACCTGGCCCGCCGCTAGGCCACGAGCCACGGTGACGGTGATGGAGACCGCGACGTGAGCTTCCTCATCGGCGTCGACGTCGGCGGCACCAAGGTGCTCGCCGGCGAGGTGACGCCCGACGGCCGGGTCGTGCGCACGGTCACGCACCGCACGCCGGGGCGGCGCGTCAGCGTGACGGCCCTCGAGGACGCCCTGACCGCAGCGGTGCTGGAGGTCGCCGACGGCCGCACCCCGCTCGGCATCGGGCTGGCGGCGGCCGGCTTCGTCGACGCTGCGGGGGAGCGAGTGATGTTCGCCCCGCACCTGCCGTGGGCCGGCGAGGACGTCCGCCACCGGCTCGCGGAGCGGTGGGGGGCGCCGGTGACGCTCGACAACGACGCCAACTGCGCGGCGTACGCCGAGAGCAGGCTGGGAGCGGCACGAGGTGTGTCGTCGGCGCTGATGGTCACGATGGGCACCGGCATCGGCGGGGCGCTGGTGCTCGACGGACGAGTGCTGCGCGGCGCCAACGGGATGGCCGGCGAGTTCGGCCACATGCAGGTGGTGCCCGACGGTCGTGCCTGCGAGTGCGGTCGCCACGGCTGCTGGGAGCAGTACTCCTCCGGCAACGCGCTGGTCCGCCTTGCTCGTGCACGCGTGGTGGCCGAGCCGACGGTGCTCACCGATCTGTGCCAGGGGCAGCCCGACCAGCTCACCGGTCCGATGGTGACCGCGGCAGCCGAAGACGGCGACCTCGTCGCTCGCCAGGCTTTCTCGTCGGTAGGCGACTGGCTCGGAGTGGGGCTGGCCGGTCTGGTCGCTGCCTTCGACCCTGCCGTCGTGGTGGTGGGAGGCGGGGTCTCCGCGGCGGGGGACCGGCTGCTCGACCCGGCCCGGGCTGCTCTCGGGCGTTCGCTCGTGGGAGCCGAGCACCGGTCGGTGCCGGAGGTGCGGGCGGCCCTGCTGGGGCCGGAGGCCGGGCTGGTGGGGGCGGCGCTGCTGGCTGCCGAGCCGCCGAGCCGCGGCTGATCGAGCAGTCCGCACCGTCGCGCGGTGCGGCCTGCGTCAGAGGACGGCGCCGTTGTCGCCGGGGTCGCGCGGCTCGCGGTTCATCTTCAGGACGAGGTAGAGGAACCCGCCGACGAACCCCAGCACCAGGACATAGCTGATCAGCTCGGGGAGGCGGATCCCGAGGACCAGCGCGACCAGCAGGACCAGGGGAGACCCGAAGATCCCGACCCACGCGGCCATCCGGTCGGTGGTGGTCGTCGGGATCGGCGGCGGAGGTGGTGGGACGAAGCGGTCCTCGTCCTCCCAGCCGGTCGGTGCGGAGGCCTCCGACGCGCGTTCCCAGCCGTGGACGTCGTCCGGCTCCGGGTCGTCGGCGAGGGGCGGGCTCGTTCGGGGCTGGCGCTCCGGGGTCTGCGAAGCAGCCTCGGGCGGGTCGTCGAGGTCGGCGCGATCGCCATAGTTGTCAACGATCGCGCGCCAGGCCTCGTCGTCGTTCTGCACCACGGGGAAAGCCTAGCCAACGACCGGTCAGCCGGTCAGCCGGTCACTCGTGCGATGAACTCTGCGGAGCGCTCGAAGATCATCGGCGCGTCGTTGTCGAGGGTGGCGACGTGATAGCTCTCGGCCAGCGTCACCTCGGTGACGTCGGTGCTGCCCACCCGGTCGAGGATGATCGGCATCGACGTGTCGTCGACGACGTGGTCGTCGGGGGACCGGAAGTAGACCAGCGGCGAGGTGACCTGCGGCAGGTCGGCGATGAGGGGGCTCCACGCCTGCATGAAGGAGTGGATGGCCTTGAGGGGGGTGCGGTCGTAGGCACCCTCGGAGACGCCGGGCTTCTTGATGTCGCCCGCGATGGCCGGGAACGACGGCACCAGGTGCTTGAGCACCGGGAGCAGCTTGACGTCGAGCCGCTTGGTGGCCACGGCCGGGTTGACGACCATCACGCCGGCGACGCGCTCGGGGTGGTCGGCGGCGATGCGCAGCGCCAGCGAGCCGCCCATCGACAGCCCGCCCACGACGACGGCGTCGTGGTCGAGGCAGAGCTGGTCGAAGACGCGCGCGATCTCGCCGTGGAAGTCGTCGAAGCGGTGCTGGTTGAGGTCCTGCCAGGTGGTGCCGTGACCGGGCAGACGCGGGACGGCGACGCCGTACCCGAGGGCGCCCAGGTGCTCGCCCCAGGGGCGCATCGCGAGCGGCGAGCCGGTGAAGCCGTGGCTGAGCAGCACCCCGATCCGCCGTCCGCCGGTGAGCTCGGGGCGGGCGGTGAGGGAGAGCGGTGCGTGGGCGCCGTCGGGCGTGGCAGACGTCATGGGTCCGATCATGCCGCACCTGGTAGGGCCGGGTCCGCAGAGGCACTAGGGTTCACTCAGGCCGGTCGCAGCCGACCAGGTCGGACGGCCCCGGCAGGGTGCCGACGGAGTCTCGGGGAAGGGTGACACGGTTTGTTGTACTGGTTCTTGAAGTTCTTCGCGCTCGGGCCGCTGCTGAAGATCGTGTTCCGCCCGCAGACCGAGGGTGCCGAGCACGTGCCCGAGGGTGCCGCGATCCTGGCCAGCAACCACCTGTCGTACGCCGACTGGCTCTTCGTGCCGCTGACGCTGCCGCGGCGCGTGACCTTCGTCGCCAAGGCCGAGTACTTCACCAGCCCGGGCATCAAGGGCTGGCTCCAGAAGCAGTTCTTCACCGGCTCCGGACAGGTGCCCATCGACCGCTCGGGTGCGGACGCTGCTGCGGGCGCCCTGCTCGCGGCCAAGCGTGTGCTCGCCGACGGCGGACTCTTCGGGATCTACCCCGAGGGCACCCGCTCGCACGACGGCCGTCTCTACCGCGGGAAGACCGGCGTCGCCCGTCTGGCCCTCGAGTCCGGGGTGCCGGTGGTCCCGACCGCGGTGGTCGGCACCGACGTCGTGGCGCCCCCGGGCAAGACGTTCGGCTCGATCACGCGTCCGGTCGTGCGCTTCGGGAAGCCGCTCGACTTCTCGCGCTACGAGGGCATGCAGAACGACCGCTACATCCTGCGCTCGATCACCGACGAGATCATGTACGAGATCATGCGGCTCTCCGGGCAGGAGTACGTCGACATGTACGCCACCCAGGCCAAGAAGGAGTCCCAGCGACTCGACGCCGAGGCCAAGGCGGCGCGCGCTGCTGCTGCCGGCGACGACGGCGACGGGCCGGGCGAGCAGAAGAAGGCGTCCTGAGCCTGATGGCCGGTCGTCCTGGCTCGGGGCGCGCGGCGCTCGCGATCGAGGACCAGCTCTTCCGCGCGATCGCGGTCCTTCGGGTCGTGGTCCTGCTCTACGCCGTGGTCGGCAACCTCGTGCGGGGTGTCGACGACTTCGACCACCCGACGGCGGGCTACGTGATGCTCGTCGTGATGGTCGTCTGGTCCGGCTTCGCGACCTGGGCCTACGCCGACGCCGTACGACGGGGGCCGGCGCTGCTGGCGGCAGACCTGGTGGTCGCCCTGGCACTGCTCGGCGCGACACCGCTGGTGAAGGCAGCCGACTTCGACGCCAGCGTGCCCGGCTTCTGGGTGATGGCGGCGCTGCTGGCCTGGGCCGTGCGGTGGCGCTGGGTCGGCGGTCTCGTGGCGGGCGTGGTGCTGGGCGGTGTCGACATCGCCGTCCGCCAGGCGCCCGACGCCACCGACTACGGCAACCTGTTCCTGCTCCTGATCGGCGGCCCGATCGTCGGCTACATGTGTGGGTCCTTGCAGCACATGGCGACCGAGCGTGACGCGGCCGAGCGGGCTGCCGCCGCCGCCGCCGAGCGGGCTCGTCTGGCGCGCGTCGTCCACGACGGTGTCCTGCAGGTGCTGGCGCTCGTGCAGCGTCGGGGCGGCGAGCTGGGCGGCGAGGGTGCCAAGCTGGGCCGGCTCGCGGGCGAGCAGGAGTCGGCGCTGCGCAGCCTGATCAGGGCCCAGGACAACGTGCGCTCCGACGCGGCCGACGGAGTGATCGACGTGGCCGACCAGCTCGGCCGACTCGAGCTGCGCCCCGGAGTCGACGTGGCGGTGCCGGGCGGCGCGGTCGAGCTGCCGGCGCCGGTGGCGCTCGAGCTGCTCGCCGTGGTCACGGCCTGCCTCGACAACGTCACCCGCCACGTCGGTGACGCGGCGCCTGCCTGGGTGCTGCTCGAGGCGTTGGGCGACCGGGTCGAGGTGAGCGTGCGCGACGAAGGGCCAGGGATCCCCGAGGGACGCCTCGAGGCTGCCGCGATCGAGGGCCGCCTCGGCGTCAGTCAGTCGATACGAGGCCGCATGGCCGACCTCGGCGGCGAGGCACGTCTCACCACCGGGTCGTTCGGCACCGAGTGGGAGCTGGTCGTGCCGCGATGATGTGCAGGTGACCATCCACGACACCCATCCCTTCGCCGACCCCGACCCCGACCCGGCGCGCCGCTGGCGTGGCCGTCTGCTGCCGCACCCACACCGACGCCCGTGCTCACCACCACGCTGCCCATCGTGCCCGATGACGT
>NZ_JAXMNS010000093.1:0-10536 GCF_034670285.1 Nocardioides sp.
TCATGATGATGCCAAAACAGCAGCGCAATATCTGTCGTGTTTATACTGTTGCGATTTCAAAAGGATTTATGGCGGCAAAGGATTTTCAGCCTCGCCTCGGCGCCCCGCACACGGTGGTGTTCGGCGGCTTCTCCTCCGACGCCCTCGCCTCCCGCCTCGAGGACTGCCAGGCCAAGGTGATCGTGACCTCTGACGGCGGCTACCGCCGGGGTGCGCCCTCGGCGCTGAAGCCGGCCGTCGACGAGGCCGTCGTCAAGGCCGCCGCGCTCGGCCACACGGTCGAGAAGGTCCTCGTCGTGCAGCGCACGGGGCAGGACCCCGGCGAGGACGGCTGGAACGACCAGACCGACGTGTGGTGGCACGAGTCGGTCGCGACGGCGTCCACCGAGCACGCGTGCGAGTTCTTCGACGCCGAGCACCCGCTGTACGTCATGTACACCTCGGGCACGACCGGCAAGCCCAAGGGCATCCTGCACACGACGGGTGGCTACCTGACGGGCGCGGCCTACACGCACTGGGCGGTCTTCGACCTCAAGCCCAAGACGGACGTCTACTGGTGCACCGCCGACATCGGCTGGGTGACCGGGCACTCCTACATCGTCTACGGCCCGCTCGCCAACGGCACCACGCAGGTGCTCTACGAGGGCACGCCCGACTCGCCCGAGCGCGGTCGGTGGTGGGACATCATCGAGGAGTACGGCGTCACGCTCTTCTACACCGCGCCCACCGCCATCCGCTCGTTCATGAAGCAGGGGCGCCAGATCCCCGACAGCCGCGACCTGTCGTCGCTGCGCCTGCTCGGCTCGGTCGGCGAGCCGATCAACCCCGAGGCCTACGTCTGGTACCGCCACGTCATCGGCGGCGACCGCACGCCCGTCGTCGACACCTGGTGGCAGACCGAGACCGGGATGATCATGATCAGCCCGCTCCCGGGCGTCACGCACGGCAAGCCGGGCTCGGCGATGATCCCGATCCCCGGCGTCGGCGCCGACGTGGTGAGCGAGGACGGCACCCCGGTCGGCAACGGCAACGGCGGCTACCTCGTGCTCACCGAGCCGTGGCCCGCGATGCTGCGCACGATCTGGGGCGACGACCAGCGGTTCAAGGACACCTACTGGTCGATGTACCGCGACAAGGGGTGGTACTTCGCCGGTGACGGCGCCAAGCTCGACACCGACGGCGACCTGTGGGTGCTCGGTCGGGTCGACGACGTCATGAACGTGTCGGGCCACCGCCTCTCGACCACCGAGATCGAGTCGGCGCTCGTGTCGCACCCGAAGGTCGCCGAGGCCGCGGTCGTGGGCGCCAAGGACGAGGACACCGGACAGGCGGTCTGCGCCTTCGTGATCCTCACCGACGAGGCCGGAGACGGCGGCGACGGGATCGTGGAGGAGCTGCGGGCGCACGTGCGCACCCAGATCGGCCCGATCGCCAAGCCGCGTCAGATCATGGTCGTCCCCGAACTGCCCAAGACGCGCTCGGGCAAGATCATGCGGCGCCTGCTCAAGGACGTCGCCGAGCACCGCGAGATCGGTGACGTCACGACGCTCGCCGACTCCTCGGTGATGAACCTGATCTCCTCGGGCATCGACGGCGGCAAGGGCGAGGACTAGCCCGTCCGGCCGGTCTCCGCCGGAGCGGGAGCCTGCCTGACGAGACAGCGCTCGGGCGCTTCTCTGAGGCTCATTCCCCCCAGCGAGCGCACCAGCTCCACGGCTGACACCGGGGAGGAGCGGCCTGCGTAGGCATCGCACAGCTCATAGGCGAGCGGATCGTCTGCCCCGTACGATCCGGGTCGTGCGTCACGAAGCGGTCGCCTGGGCCGAGTCCGTCCTCTGCGAACCTGTCGTAGAGGTGACCGAGCTGCCGGGCGGCCTCACGTCGACGATGTTGGCGCTCACCCAGCGCTCCGGGGCGAGCTCGGTGCTTCGGTTGATGACCAAGGACCCGTGGCGGGCGCACGGCGCCGACCTGACCCGACGCGAGCGCGCCGCCCAGATCCAGCTGCTGGCGACACCGGTGCCGGCGCCTGTGAGTCTCGGGCTCGACGCCGAGGGAGTCGCAACCGGAGTCTCGGCCCACCTGATGTCGCGCCTGCCAGGGGCTCCGGCCACCCACATCGACGCCGCGACGGTGGCCGCCATGGCCGAGATGCTCGCCGGCATCCACGACGTCCGCCCGACGGAGCCGTTTCGCGACTATCAGTCGTGGGCGTGGGAGGCGAAGTGGACCGTCCCGACCTGGTCACGTCAGCCCGACGTGTGGTCGCGGGCATTCGACCTCCTCGCTGCGGGACCGCCGACGTACGAACCGACCTTCCTGCACCGGGACTTCAGCCACCGGAACCTGCTGTGGCTCGACAGCAGCATCTCGGGCGTCGTCGACTGGGTCGAGACCTCGACCGGACCCGCCTGGCTCGACGCGGCCCACGCGGCGACCAACCTCGCCGTCAGCTGCGGCACGGAGTCCGCCACATCCTTCCTGACCGCCTACGCGGCGCTGACTGCGACCCGGCCCGACCGGTACTGGCTGGTCATGGATGCGGTGGGCTTCCTGCCTCCACCGGGCAAGAAGGCCTTCTTCGACTCTGTCGATGAGCTCGACCGACTGGACGCCTGGCTTCACGAGGTCATGACTACCGACCTCCGGCCCTAGTTCCTACGAGAGCGCGGGCGGGCCGCGCATCTGATCCACAACTCGCTCGAACGTACTATCGAATGTCGGTGATTGCGACTACAATCGGACCATGCGAAAGACGCACATCCCGACCGCCGTCAAGGCAGTCGTCGACGCCAAGGCGGCACGTGACGCCGGCGACGTGGCGCTCTTGCAGATGGTCGTCGAGTGGGCGGTTGAGTACCGGGTGGACGACTCGGTGGTCGACGACCTGACCTTCGGTGTCGACGGTGTCATCCTTGGCGGCGTCGGGTGCCCGTTGGTGGATGAGTTCGCTGCCTACGACCTCGCCGCCGTCATGGGTATGAGCAGCGAGGGTGGGTGTGGCTACATCGCCAAGACCCTCGAGCTCCGCTACCGCCTGCGCCGCATCTGGGAACAGGTCGTGGCGTTGAAGGTTCCGGTGTGGAAGGCCTTTCGGGTCTGCGAGCACACCCTCACCCTCAGCTTCGAGGCTGCCCGATACGTCGACCAGATGCTCGCCCCGACGCTGCGGTCGTGCTCGTACGCCCAGATCGAGAGGACCGTCGCCCAGGCCATCGACCTTTACGACCCGGAGGAAGCAGAGCGCCGGCGTAGGAAGGCCGCTGATGACCGCGACTTCCAGATCCACCTCGGCCAACGCAACAACCCCACCGACGGCACCGTCGACGTCACCGGCACCCTCTCGACCGAAGACGCCCTCGACCTCGAGGCCGCCGTCAAGCAGGGCGCCAAGACCCTTGGCGACCTCGGGTGCGGAAAGTCCCTCGGAGCGCGGCGCTCCATGGCCGTCGGTGAGATGGCCAGGCAGCAACTCACTCTCGACCTAGAAGCAGGCGGTGACACCGGCGGGCGTGGGGTCGTGATCTACGCCCACATCGACGCCGACAGCCCCCACGCCACCCTCGACAACATCGGTGGTGGTGACGTCCTCATCGAACAGCTCAAGGGCTGGTGCCAAACCGCCGGCACCACCGTCACCATCAAGCCCGTCATCGACCTCAACCAAGAGATCTCCACCTCGGCCTACGTGCCGACCGCCAAGCTCGTCGAGCAAGTCCGTCTACGTGACCAGTGCTGCGTCTTCCCCAACTGCACCAGACGCGCCGAGCACTGCGACCTCGACCACCGCATCCCGTTCAACAAGAACAACCCCGCCGCCGGCGGCTCGACATCCACGTCGAACCTCTCGCTCCTGTGCCGCAAGCACCACCGCGCCAAGACCTTCTCCACCTGGACCTACACCTCACCCCAACCAGGCGTCTACGACTGGACCAGCCCCTCGGGCCACCGCTTCCGCGTCACCCGAGGCCGACGGCACGGACGCATGCCGGTCACCACACCCCTCGACGACCCACCCGAGCCCTGAACACCCCGCCCCACACCCCGCCGGCCACGGCGGGGTCCCAGGCACGTCACCGGGTTTCGCGGCTCGTCGCTAGCGCTCCCACACCTCAACCAGCGTTGAAGGCGCTCAGTCGGTGGGGGTGACGGCGAGGCGGTAGCCGCGCTTGACGACCGTCTGCACCGAACGGGTGCCGATGGCGGTGCGCAGGCGCGCGACGGCCATCTCGACTGCGTGCTCGGAGCCGGCGGTGCCTGAGGGCAGGGCGGCGAGCAGGTCAGCCCGCGAGACCACGTGGCCGGGGTTCACGACCATCGCCTGCAGCACTGCCAACGGGGCGCCGGAGAGCTTGACCTCGACGCCGTCGAGCAGCACGTCGTCGCCGTGCAGAAGCAGCGTGCGGCCGGCGACCTCGAACGACGTGCCGGCTGCCCGCGACGGCAGCTCGACCTCGAGCTGCTTGATCATCGCCGCGAGCCGCGAGCGTTCGGGAAAGACCGACGGCACACCCCACAGCTCGAAGGCCGCAGCCGTCACCGGCCCGACGCACGAAGCCAGCACGTCGGCCTGGAACGCACTGACGACGTCCTCACGTCGTCCGGTCGACGTGGCCGCCTCCATCAGCGCCGCCACCGCCGGGGCCGCCGTGAACGTGACCGCGTGCACCTCCCGATCGGCGATCTGGTCGATGAGGTGGAACATCGGCTCCGGGTCCTCCGCAGCGACGACCCGGTAGACCGCCACCGACGTCACGTCCGCACCCCGGCGCCGCAGCGCGTGCGCCACCATCGACAACGACTGCCCGTGCTCCTGGACGACGATGCGCTGTCCGTCGAGGTCGCGTCCGCGCAGGTGCTCGAGGACGTCCTCGAACTCCTCCGACTCCGGCGACCACAGCTCGCGCAGCCCGTTGGCCCGCAGCGCGCCCACGCTCTTGGGTCCGCGCGCGAGGATCTCGGCCGCGCCGAGGTGCTCGAGCAGCCGCTCGCGCAGCCCCCACCGCTCGGCGGCGGCGAACCACGCCTTCAGCCCGATCCCGGTCGTCGCCAGGAACAGGTCGACCGGTCGGTCGAGCACGTCGTCGGTGGCGATCCGCAGGTCGGCGTCCTCGACGTGGTTGTCGGCCAGCGACAGCGCCGGCGCCCAGACCACCTCGGCCCCGCGTCGTTCGAGCAGCCCGATCTGCTCCTCCACCTTGCGTGCCGCCGTCACACCGACCCGGAAGCCGGACAGCGGACGATCAGTGGCGCTCGGGTTCATGCAGCTCCTTGGCTCCGACCCACACAGCGCCGTCGGCGCACACGCGGGCCGTGTAGGTCGGAATGCGGGTCTCCGGGTCGTCGAGGCACACGCCGGTGCGCAGGTCGTAACCCTGTTTGTGCAACGGCGACGCCACGAACGGCACGTCGACCCCGTCGATCAGACGGGATCCGATGATCCCACGGCTCATCACCGACGCCCGGCCGATCGGGTCGTAGTTGGACACCGCGAACACCTCGTCGGCATACGTGCGCAGGACGGCCACGGCCTCGCCGTCCACGAGCGCGACCACCCCACCCTCGACCTCGATGGCCTCCAGCGGGCAGATCCGGGTACCGGTCTCCGCACGGGTGCTCGTCACGGCGCACCCACAGGGATCGTGGCACCGAGCGACACCGGCCCGGCTGAGTCCTCGGGCACCGACTGTCCGCGCTCGTCGCGGAACGAGATGTGCGGGTCCCGTACGTCGGGGGCGTTCACGAACGAGACGAACCGCGCCAGCTTGTCGGGGTCCTCGATCGTCGCCTTCCACTCGTCGAAGTAGCCGCCCACGTGCGTGGCCATCGCCGCCTCGAGCTCGGCGCCCAACCCGAGCGCGTCGTCGACCACGACCTCGCGCACCCGCTCCAGCCCGCCGTCCAGGCTGTCGACCCACGGGGCGGTGCGCTGGAGCCGGTCGGCGGTGCGAATGTAGTACATGAGGAAGCGGTCGAGATAGCTGACCAGCGTGGCGGTGTCGAGGTCACCGGCCAGCAGCCGCGCGTGCACCGGCGTCGCGCCGCCGTTGCCGCCGACGTAGAGGTTCCAGCCCTTCTCTGTGGCGATCACCCCGAAGTCCTTGCCGCGCGCCTCGGCGCACTCGCGGGCGCACCCGCTCACCCCACCCTTGAGCTTGTGCGGCGAGCGGAGTCCCCGGTAGCGCAGCTCGAGGTCGATCGCGAGCTGCACCGAGTCCTGGACGCCGTAGCGGCACCAGGTCGAGCCCACGCACGACTTCACCGTGCGCAGCGACTTGCCGTAGGCGTGCCCGGACTCGAATCCGGCGTCGACCAGCCGCCGCCAGATCAGCGGCAGCTCCTCCACCCGCGCACCGAACAGGTCGATCCGCTGACCGCCGGTGATCTTGGTGTAGAGCCCGAAATCGCGGGCGACCTCGCCGATCACGATCAGCTTCTCCGGCGTGATCTCACCGCCGGGGATGCGCGGGACGACGGAGTAGGTGCCGTTGCGCTGGATGTTGGCGAGGTAGGCGTCGTTGGTGTCCTGGAGCGTGCGGTTGGCGCCCTCGAGCACGTGACCGTTGAGCTGGGTCGCCAGGATCGAGGCCACCACCGGCTTGCAGACGTCGCAGCCGCGACCTCGTCCGTGGCGGGCGACGATCTGGTCGAACGACGTGTGCTGGTGCACCGCGACGACCTCGAAGAGCTCCTGGCGGGTCAGGGCGAAGTGCTCGCACAGCGACCGGTCGACGACCTTGCCCTGGGCGGTGAAGTAGTCCTCGACGATCGACTTCACCAGCGGCTTGCACGACCCGCAGGTCGCGCCGGCCTCGGTGCAGGCGGTGACGCAGCCCGGGCTGTCGCAGGTGCCTCCCTCGGCGACCGCCGCGGTGATCTGGCCCTTGGTGACGTCGTTGCACGAGCACACCTGCGCCTCGTCAGGCAGGACCACTCCCCCGGTGCCACCGCCTCGCGACGCGGGGAGGATCAGCTCCTCCGGGTTCGCCGGCAGCGGGATCCCCGGGTTGGTGTCGGTCGCGACCATCGGCCGGAGCAGGCCGTACGCCGTCGCGTCGCCGACGAGGATGCCGCCGAGCAGGCGGGTGCCGTCGTCGCTCACGACGAGCTTCTTGTAGATGCCGGCCACGGCGTCGGAGAAGACCAGCTCGAGCGCATCGGGCGTGGTGGCGAACGCGTCGCCGAACGACGCGACGTCCACCCCCATCAGCTTGAGCTTGGTGGACATGTCGGCGCCGGTGAAGGCGCCACCGCCGCCGAGCAGCGCGTCGACGGCCACCTCGGCCATCGTGTAGCCGGGGGCGACCAGGCCGTACATCTTCCCGCCCGGCGCAGCGCACTCGCCGATCGCCCATACCGTCGGGTGGCTGGTGGAGCGACCCTGCTCGTCGACCAGCACACCGCCGCGCTCGGCGAGGTCGAGTCCCGCCTCCCGGGCCAGGGCGTCCCGCGGGCGGATCCCCGCGGAGAACACGACGAGGTCGGCCGCGATCGGGTCGGCGTCCTTGAGCCCGAGGCCGGTCACCCGGTCCTCGCCCAGCACAGCAGTCGTCATCGCTCCGGTGTGGACCCGCAGCCCGAGCTCCTCGACGTGACGGCGCAACGTCGCACCGCCGGCGTCGTCGACCTGCACCGCCATCAGGCGCGGAGCCATCTCGACCACGTGGGTCTCGAGGCCCAGGTCGCTGAGTGCCTTCGCGGCCTCGAGCCCGAGCAGTCCGCCGCCGATCACGGCCCCCACCCGCGCACCGGCCGCGGCGTCGCGGATCGCCTCGAGGTCCTCGATCGTGCGGTAGACGAAGCAGCCCGGCAGGTCGCGGCCCTCGATCGGCGGCACGAAGGGTGCCGCGCCGGTCGCCAGCACCAGTTGGTCGTAGGTCAGCGTCTCGCCGTCGGCCAGGCTGATCGTCTGAGCTGCCGCGTCCAGCGCGATGACCTCCGCCCCCAAGCGCAGCTCGACGCGCGGGTCGTCGTACGCCCCGAGCGGCAGGAGGGAGAGCGCGTCGGCGCCCACCTCGAAGTACGACGTGAGGGCGACGCGGTCGTAGGCGGCGCGGGGCTCCTCGCCGAGGACCACGATGTCGTGGGTCTCGGTGAGACCCCGCTCGATCGCGGCCTGGACGAAGCGGTGGCCGACCATGCCGTGGCCGACGACCACGAGGCGGTGACGAAGATGGGCCATCATCGGAGGTTCCCTTCGGTGCTTCTTGCTGGTGTGGTGCTCGGGTCGTGCTGGACGGGGCGCTGCGCGAGCAGCTGGCGGACGGTGGAGGCGCAGCCGCCACAGCCGGTGGTGGCGCGGGTGGTCTCGCGGACCGACTCGAGCGAGGAGCAGGCGCGGATCCGTCCGGCGCTGACGCCGGCGCAGGCGCAGACTTCGGCGTCGTCGGTCAGGACCACCGGCTTCACGGGGGCGTCGCCGAGCAGCAGCTCGCCCGGCTCGTGCGGCGCGAGCACGGTGCGGCGGTCGAAGAGCTGGGTGATCAGACCGATGCGCGCCAGGTCGCCGACCATCGTGGCCGCCACGATCCGGTGGTCGCGCACGACCAGGCGGCGGTGGGTGCCGGCGACGGGGTGGGAGATCTCGACGACCTCGCCGCCCGCAGCGACCTCACGCTCCGGCTCGCCCAGCACAGCGACGTCGAGGTCGGTGGCGCGCAGCCGGGCCACGACACGACTCCCGTCGTAGCGCTGGTCGTCGCCGGCCAGGCGGGCCGCCAGCAGCTCGGCCTGCTCCCACGCCGCGGGCACGAACCCCGACGTACGGCCGTCGTGCTCGGCGCAGTCGCCGATGGCGTGGACGGCGGGGTCGCTGGTGGTGAGGGTGTCGTCGACGATCACCCCACGTCGCACGGCGAGACTCGCCCGGCGCGCGAGGGAGACCGACGGGCGCACCCCGGCGGTGATGACGACCAGGTCGGTCTCGAGGGTGTGACCGTTGTCGAGCGTGAGCCCGCACCGGTCGTCCGGCGAGCCCTGGCCCTCGATGTCCGCGCCACTGTCGGTGAAGGTCACGGCCCGCGCGCCGGTGTAGACGGGGGTGTCGAGTCGCTTGAGGTTGCGGGCCAGGATCCGGCCGGCGGGGGCGCCGACGTGGCTGCGCAGCAGGTGCTCGCTGCCCTCGACGATCTCGGTGGTCACCCCGCGGATGCTCAGCGCCCGGGCGACCTGAAGACCGAGAAGCCCGCCACCCACCACCACGGCCCGGACGTCGCGGCCGGTCGCCTCGGCCCGGGCCAGACGACCGGCCACGTCGGCGGAGAGCCGCAGGCAGTCGTCGAGGTGGCGGAAGGAGTGCAGGCGCTCGTGCAGGCGACCGTCGAGCCGCACCAGGCCGCGGATCGGCGGCAGCGTGGGCAACGAGCCGGTCGCGAGGACCAGGTGGTCGTAGGGCACCGACGAGCCGTCGACCAGCACGACCTCACGGGCCCCCCGGTCGAGGCCGTCGAGGCGGTCGAGCCGGTCGACCCGGGCCTCGAGCCGCAGGTCGACACCCTGCTCGGCGTACCACTCCGGCGAGCGCAGCGTGATCGCGTCGACCGAGTGGGTGCCCTCGAGCACGGCCGACAGCAGGATCCGGTTGTACGGCGCGTGCCGCTCACCGCCGAGGACGGTGATGTCATGCACGCCGCGCGCGACCAGCGACTCGACGAAGCGGTTGGCCGCCATGCCCGAGCCGACGACGACCACACGCCCTGCGCCCGGGCTCGTCACGAGGCCACTCATGAGGCACCCGCTCGCACGATCGAGGCAGCGCACACTTTGAACTCCGGCATCCGGCTCATCGGGTCGAGGGCGTCGTTGGTCAGCCGGTTGGCGCCGACCCAGTGGAAGGGCACGAAGATCGTGTCGGGGCGGATCGTCGTCACGACCTTGGCCGGGGCGCTCAGCGTGCCGCGGCGGGTGCTGACCTCGACCCGGTCGCCGTCGCGCACCCCGATCCGACCGGCCAGCATCGGGTTGAGCTCGACGAAGAGGCCCTCGTCGACGAGGTCCTTGATGCGACGCGTCTGCGCGCCCGACTGGTACTGCGCCAGCACCCGCCCGGTCGTGAGGTGCACGGGGTAGTCGTCGTCGGGCTGCTCGGCGGCGCCGACGTGGTCGACCACCAGGCACCGGGCCTTGCCGTCGGCAGTGGCGAACGAGGTCTCGAAGAGGCGCGGCGTGCCGGGGTGCTCGGCGTCCGGGCACGGCCAGAAGACGCCCTGCTCGGCGCGGATCCGGTCGTAGGTGATGCCGGCGTAGTCAGCGCGCCCGCCGGACGACGCCCGGGCCAGCTCGGCGAATGCCTCCTCCGGGTCGACGGGGAACGCGGCCTCGCACCCCAGTCGCGCGGCCAGGCCGGCCAGCACGTCGAGGTCGCTGCGCACGCCCTCGGGCGGGGCGACCGCCTGCTCGCGCAGGATCACCCGGCCCTCGAGGTTGGTCATGGTGCCGCTCTCCTCGGCCCACTGCGTCACCGGCAGCACGACGTCGGCCAGCGCGGCGGTCTCCGACATCACGATGTCGGCGACGACGAGCAGGTCGAGCGACTCC
>NZ_JAXMNS010000094.1:0-10494 GCF_034670285.1 Nocardioides sp.
CGGCGTCCACGAGCACCTGCGCAGCGGCGCCATGTCACTGGTCACCTCGGGCGCCGACGTGCTCGAGCTGGTGGGGGAGTCCGGCGCTCATCTTGTCGAGCCGGCCCGGGCTCCGATGACCGTGCGCGACCGGCTGACCTCGCGCCAGCGCCAGGTGCTGGACGCCGTGCCGGTGGTGCAGGCAGTCGGACCCGACTCGATCGCCCGGACCGCGGGGATGGGGCTCCTCGAGGTGCGCGCGGCCCTGGCCAAGCTGCGGGAAGCCGGCCTGGTCGGCCACGACGAGGACGGGTGGCGGCTCACGGTGCTGGCTCACACACGGTGAGCCCCCTGGCTCCTACGATCAGGAGGTGAGCACGAGCGAGGTCGACGAGGCTGAGGAACAGGGCCTGCCCGAGGCGATGATGCGCGTGCTCGCCGACTACGAGCGGCACCTCGTCTCCGAGCGGGACCTCACCCCCCACACGGTGCGCGCCTACCTCGCCGACATCGCCGGCGTGCTCGACCACGCGCACCGCCTCGGTCAGGACGACGTCGCCGAGCTGGACCTGCGCACCTTGCGCAGCTGGCTCGCCAAGCAGCAGAGCATGGGCCGCTCGCGCACGACGCTCTCGCGCCGTGCCACGGCTGCCCGGGTCTTCACCGCCTGGCTCGCCCGCACCGGCCGGGCGCCCCACGACGCCGGTTCGGCCCTCGGCTCGCCGAAGGCACACCGCACGTTGCCCGACGTGCTGCGCGCCGACGAGGCCCGCGACCTGCTGAGCGCCGCAGCCGAGCTCGCCGACGACGGGAGTGCGATCGGGTTGCGCGACGTGGCGATGCTCGAGCTGCTCTACGCGACCGGCATCCGGGTCGGCGAGCTCGTCGGGCTCGACGTGGACGACGTCGACGACGCCCGGCACCTCGTGCGAGTGCTCGGCAAGGGACGCAAGGAGCGCTCGGTGCCTTACGGGCGTCCGGCCGCGCGGGCCCTTGAGTTCTGGCTCCGCCAAGGCCGCCCGCAGCTGATGGTCGAGGGAGCGGGCGCCGCGCTCTTCCTCGGCGCCCGCGGTCGACGCATCGACCAGCGAGCCGTGCGCACCCTCGTCCACCGTCGGATCGCCGACGTCCCGGGAGCCCCGGACATCGGGCCGCACGGGCTGCGCCACTCCGCCGCCACCCACCTCCTCGAGGGAGGGGCCGACCTCCGCTCGGTGCAGGAGCTCCTGGGTCACGCCTCCCTGGCCACGACCCAGCGCTACACCCATGTCACGACCGACCGCTTGCGGCGCGCCTACGCCCAGGCCCACCCGCGCGCCTGACCACCGGGGTGGGACATGGGTGTCAGAACGCCCCCACCAGGTCGAGCAAAGGGCGCCAGGAGCCGTAGGGCAGTACGTCGCGTGCCGCGCTCGGCAGGGGCGCGGGAGCGGCGCTCCACAGCGGCAGCAGGCGCACCGGCCCGGCTCCCACGAGCCGGAGCGGATCGAGGTAGGTCTCACCCTCGATCCAGCCCCAGTGCAGGCACGCCCTCGGCAGGCAGTGCGAGCCGGTGACCTCGAGCTCACCGAGCCGATCGCCGGCACCGACGACGTCCCCGACGGCGACGTGCGGACTGACCGGTTGGTAGGTCGTACGGGTGGCGCCGTGGGCGACGACCACGACCCCTCGCCCGGCCAACGATCCTGCGTAGGTGATCCGGCCGGCCAGGGCCGCCAGGACCCGCTGCCCGGCGACCCCGGCCAGGTCGACGCCCCGGTGCCCGGCCGCATAGGGCGACGCAGGCGCCTCGAAGCCTCGCGCGACGCCGGGCTCGGGTCGCAAGGGCCAGACGCCGATCGGGTCGGGCTCCGTCGTGGCCACGACAGCGAGGAGCAGACTGGTCAGGACGTGTCGGCGCAGACGCCGTGGGAGGGTCATGGGCAGCAGGGTGCTCCGACGGCGAGGACCATGCGCGGGTCACGCGGCCGACTGTGGACGTGCACCCCGCCCCGACCCGCTGGGGAGGGCTTCTGGCGCAATTACCTTCTTGCCCCGGCCCTGGACTATGCTGACCGCATCACTCTCCGGAGTGAAATTCGCACGTCTGTCGACCACGACGGCGCCGCGCCCCTGGGGCGAGGAGCCGAACACCCGTGGGCGTCGACCCTCAGTCCAGTCCGAGACGCAGCATCTTCGGGCCGGTCGGGTCACGCGCAGGCGTCAGGGCTCCCGACATCCGTCGGGCGCAGAAACTGAAACCAACCGGAGTCACCGCCGGTGCGTCCTGACCTCACAGTCAGGTGCAACACCAAGGACGCACGCACGGCGGGGGATCTCCTCAGGAAAGAGAAGACATCATGGCAGTCGTCACCATGCGCCAGCTCCTCGAGAGCGGCGTCCACTTCGGGCACCAGACCCGTCGCTGGAACCCCAAGATGAAGCGCTTCATCATGACCGAGCGCAACGGCATCTACATCATCGACCTGCAGCAGTCGCTGGCCTACATCGACCGCTCCTACGCCTTCGTCAAGGACGTCGTCTCCAAGGGCGGCACCGTGATGTTCGTGGGCACGAAGAAGCAGGCCCAGGAGGCGATCGCCGAGCAGGCGACCCGCGTCGGCATGCCCTACGTCAACCAGCGCTGGCTCGGTGGAATGCTCACCAACTTCCAGACCGTGCACCAGCGCATCAACCGTCTCAAGGAGCTCGACGAGGTCGACTTCGACGACGTCGCCGGCAGCAGCCGCACCAAGAAGGAGCTGCTGCAGATGCGTCGCGAGCGCGACAAGCTCAACAAGTCGCTCGGCGGTATCCGCGAGATGACCCGCACGCCGGCCGCGATCTGGATCGTCGACACCAACAAGGAGCACCTCGCCGTCGAGGAAGCTCGCAAGCTCCGGATCCCGATCATCGGCATCCTGGACACCAACTGCGACCCCGACACCGTCGACTTCCCGATCCCGGGCAACGACGACGCCATCCGCGCGGTCGGTCTGCTGACCCGCGTGGTCGCTGACGCCGTCGCCGAGGGCCTCATCGCCCGCTCCGGTGCCAAGACGGGCGAGAAGGCCCCGGGCGCCGAGGAGCCGCTGGCCGAGTGGGAGCGCGAGCTCCTGGCCGGCGACGCGTCGAAGGCTGCTTCCGACGCCACCGCCGCCCCGGCTGCCGAGACCCCGGCCGCTGAGGCCACCGGTGCGTCCTCCGAGGGTGCTGCTGCAGCCGAGACCGCTGCTGCCGCCACCGAGGAGACCGCTGCCCCGGCCGAGTCCGCTGTCCCGGCCGAGTCCGCCGAGACCGCTGAGGCGCCCGCCACCACCGAGGCCTGAGCCCGGTCGACTGAGATTCGAGGATAGATAACCCCATGGCGAACATCACCGCTGCAGACGTCAAGAAGCTCCGCGAGCAGAGCGGCGCCGGCATGATGGACTGCAAGAAGGCCCTCACCGAGGCCGATGGCGACTTCGACAAGGCTGTCGAGCTGCTGCGCATCAAGGGTGGCAAGAAGATGGCCGAGCGGGCCGCCGAGCGTGAGGCGTCGGCCGGTCTGGTCGCCACCTCCGGTGGTGCCCTGGTCGAGCTCAACTGCGAGACCGACTTCGTCGCGAAGGGCGAGCCGTTCATCAAGGCCGCCCAGGCGATCGCCGAGGCCGCTGACGCGGCCAAGGCCGGCGACGCAGCGGCGCTCAAGGCTGTGGAGATCGACGGCGTGACCGTCGAGACCATGGTCAACGAGCTGGCTGTCTCCATCGGCGAGAAGATCGAGCTCGGACGCGTCGCGCACTTCGACGGTCCCGTCGCGGTCTACATGCACAAGCGTGCCGCTGACCTGCCGCCCGCCGTCGGCGTCCTCGTCGAGTACGAAGGCGACGAGGCTGCTGCCAAGGGGGCCGCCATGCAGGCTGCCGCCATGCGCCCGCAGTACCTCACCCGTGACGAGGTCCCCGCGGACGTCGTCGCCAAGGAGCGTGAGATCGCCGAGGCGACCTCGCGCGAGGAGGGCAAGCCCGAGCAGGCGATCGCCAAGATCACCGAGGGTCGCCTCAACGGCTTCTTCAAGGACGTCGTGCTCCTCGAGCAGCCGTCGGTGACCGAGAACAAGAAGTCGGTCCAGGCCGTCCTCGCCGAGTCCGGCACCACCCTGAAGCGGTTCGCCCGCTTCGAGGTCGGCGCCTGATCCGTCTGATTCCTTCGATGGCCGATCACTCCTTCCGGAGTGGTCGGCCATCGGGTTTTTTCCGCGGACTCCTCGGGGCGCTGCTGGTGGGTGCGCTGCTCAGCGCGTGCTCCGACGACCAGCCGGACGGCGTCCCCCCGCCAGCACCCGAGAGCGAGACGTACGTCGCTCCCGCAGGCGTCCTGCTCGCACCTCCCTCGGTCCCGGAGGAGGACAACTCGAGCTTCGAGGTCTTCCTCGACCTCGTGGAGCACACGCCGCCCGGGGAACCCGGCTCGTCGTTCGTGCTGACCGGGTCCGACAACTACACCACCGCGTCGTTGACGCGCCCAGAGCTGCTCCTACGTCTCAACGGGCCCAGGCGTGGTCGGTTCGCACGCTACGAACGATGGGTCGACCGACTCGTGGCTCGTGGCGAGTAGTCTCGCCGCGAAGCAGCCCGAAGCATCGTCCTGAGCGCACGAGAGGCCATCCCCATGGGTTTGTTCGACAAGGTCAAAGGCCAGTTCATCGACATCGTCGAGTTCCTCGACGACAGCCGCGACACGCTCGTCTGGCGGTTTCCTCGTCAGGGCAACGAGATCAAGAACGCAGCCCAGCTGATCGTCCGCGAGGGGCAGGTGGCGGTCTTCGAGAGCGAGGGCCAGATCGCCGACGTCTTCACTCCAGGCACCTACACGCTCGAGACCAAGAACCTGCCCATCCTCTCGACCCTCAAGGGCTGGAAGTACGGCTTCAACTCGCCGTTCAAGGCGGAGGTCTACTTCGTCGGGATGCGTCAGTACACCGACATGAAGTGGGGCACCCAGAACCCCGTCACGCTGCGGGACGCCGAGTTCGGCATGGTGCGTCTGCGGGCCTTCGGCACCTACTCCCTGCAGGTCGTCGACGCCGCCAAGATGCTGCGCCAGCTCGTCGGCACCGACCCGCAGTTCCGCACCGACGAGGTCTCGGAGTTCCTGCGCCAGAACATCGTGAGCCAGGTCGGCACCGCGCTGGGCAACTCGAACCTGCCGATGCTCGACCTCGCGGCCAACCAGCAGACGATCGCCGACACTCTGGCCGGCACGCTCACGACCAACCTCGCCGACTTCGGCATCAGCATCCCCCGCTTCGTGATCGAGAACATCTCCCTCCCGCCGGAGGTGGAGGAGGCGCTCGACAAGCGCACGTCGATGGGGGTGCTCGGAGATCTCGACCAGTACACCAAGTTCCAGGCGGCCGAGGCCATCGGTGACGCCGCCAACAACCCCGGTGGGGCGGGCGAGGGCATGGGCATGGGGATGGGCATGGCCCTGGGGCAGCAGATGGCCAACTCCCTCAACCAGCAGTCGCAGCCGGCCCAGCAGGCCACTGCCGGGGGACCACCCCCGATCCCGGGCGCCGCGGCCGCGTTCTTCCTCGCCGTGGGCGGCCAGCAGGTCGGCCCGGTGACCGTGGCCGAGATGCCGGCCAAGGTCGCCTCCGGCGAGCTCACCCCGACCACGCTCGTGTGGCGCGACGGCATGGCTCAGTGGGCCGCTGCCTCCGAGCTGCCCGAGCTGCGCGCCATCTTCCCGGCGACGCCGCCGCCGCTCCCGCCCCAGGTCTGAGGCCGCAGGAAGACCCGCGCCCATGGATGAGCGCCCACCCCCGCCGGCGCCCCCGCCGCCGCCCCCGCCGCCCCCGCCGGCAGCACCGCTGAGCTCGACCTGCCCCAACTGTGGGTCGCAGACCACCTATGCACCCGGCACGACCGCGCTGCGCTGCAACTCGTGCGGCTCGATGCTCGAGATCGCCGGTCTCGACACCGAGATCAACGAGCACTCCTTCGACGACTGGCACGCCCGGCACGGTGCCGTGGTGATGGCCGACCTCGGCGGCCAGGTCGTGCAGTGCCAGAACTGCGGCGCCAGCACGGAGACCACCGACCTCGCCGGCGCGTGCCAGTTCTGCGGGGGCGCGCTGGTGGCGCTCGACCACCCGGAGGGGCTGGTGGCGCCCGAGGCCGTGGTGCCCTTCCACGTCGACCAGCGTGGCGCCAAGGATGCGTTCGGCGAGTGGGTCAGGTCGCGGTGGTTCGCCCCCGGTGCTCTCAAGAAGGTCGGGTCGACCGAGGCGCTGCACGGCACCTACGTGCCGCACTGGACCTTCGACGCCCAGACGCACACCGACTACCGCGGTCAGCGCGGCGACTACTACTACGTCACGGTCACCGACCAGGTCTCCGACGGCAAGGGCGGCACCCGCACGGTGACGCGGCAGGAACGACGTACGCGGTGGCGACGGGCCTCGGGGCACGTCTCGCGCTTCTTCGACGACGTGCTCGTGGTCGCCAGCAACCGGTTGGATCCCAAGAAGCTGCACAAGATGGGGCCGTGGAAGCTGTCCGAGGCCCGGCCGTTCCAGCAGGAGTTCCTCACCGGCTACTCGGCCCTGCGCTACGACGTCGACCCGCACGCAGGCTCGGCCGAGGCCCGCCGGGAGATGCGGCAGGTCATCGACGGCGACTGCCGTCGCGACATCGGCGGCGACGAGCAGCGGGTGCAGGACTTGGACATCACCTACTCGCAGGCGATGTTCAAGCTGATGCTGATGCCGCTGTGGATCGCTACCTACCTCTACGGGGGCAAGACCTTCCAGGTGATGGTCAACGCCAACACCGGTGAGGTCGTCGGCGACCGCCCGTGGAGCGTGCCCAAGATCATGGCGGCGGTGCTCGCGGCGGCCCTGGTGATCGGCACGATCGTGGCGCTCGTCATGCTCGAGCGGGGCAGCGGGTAGGAGCACGACAGACTCAGCGCTGCATCGGATAGGTTGCTACGGGGTCGAACCGACCCCGTGACCGACGAAGACGACGACCAAGGGGTTCACACGTGGCCGGATACGAGCGAGTACTCCTCAAGCTGTCGGGCGAGGTGTTCGGAGGCGGCAAGGTCGGGGTCGATCCGGACGTCGTGGCGAACATCGCCCGCGAGATCGCTGCGGTCGCCAGCGCCGGCGTCCAGATCGCCGTGGTCACCGGCGGCGGCAACTTCTTCCGAGGCGCCGAGCTGCAGCAGCGGGGAATGGACCGGGTCCGCGCCGACTACATGGGGATGCTCGGCATCGTCATGAACTGTCTGGCGCTCCAGGACTTCCTGGAGAAGCTCGGCATCGAGACCCGCGTGCAGACCGCCATCACGATGGGGCAGGTCGCCGAGCCGTACGTGCCGCGTCGCGCGATCCGCCACATGGAGAAGGGCCGAGTGGTCATCTTCGGTGCCGGCATGGGCATGCCCTTCTTCTCCACCGACACCGTGGCGGTCCAGCGGGCGCTGGAGAGCCGCTGCGACGTCGTGATCTACGACAAGAACGGCGTCGACGGGCTCTACACCGCCGACCCCAAGAAGGACCCCACCGCGACCAAGCTCGACGCGCTCACCTTCGACGAGGCGATCTCACGAGGCATCAAGGTCATGGACCAGACCGCCTTCACCCTCGCCAAGGAGAACAAGCTCCCGATGATCGTTCTCGGGATGGCCGCCGAGGGCAGCATCCTGCGCGCCGTGCAGGGTGAGAAGATCGGCACGCTGGTCAGCCCCGGCTGAGCTGCCCCACCTGCTCGACCCGCCAGACCCGTACA
Organism: Nocardioides sp.; assembly: GCF_034670285.1. Taxonomy (GTDB): domain Bacteria; phylum Actinomycetota; class Actinomycetes; order Propionibacteriales; family Nocardioidaceae; genus Nocardioides. The sequence continues at coordinate 7,740 of NZ_JAXMNS010000094.1, forward strand.
CCGCTCCGCACCTCGCGAGCACCCCAACGAAAGGCCGTCACCGGTGATCAACGACATCCTCAAAGAGGCCGAGGGCAAGATGGACAAGTCGGTCGAGGCGACCCGTGAGGAATTCGCCGCGATCCGGGCCGGTCGTGCCACGCCCAGCATGTTCTCCAAGATCGTCGTCGACTACTACGGCTCGCCCACGCCGATCCAGCAGCTCGCCTCCTTCACCTCGACCGAGGCGCGCATCATCATGATCGCGCCCTTCGACATCACCGCGATGGACAACGTCGAGCGCGCGATCCGCGACTCCGACCTCGGCGTGAACCCGTCCAACGACGGCAAGGTCCTGCGCTGCGTCTTCCCCGAGCTCACCGAGGAGCGACGCAAGCAGTACATCAAGCTCGCCCGCGGCAAGGCCGAGGACGGCAAGATCGCCATCCGCAACCTGCGTCGTACTGCCAAGCAGAACCTCGACAAGCTCGAGAAGGACGGCGAGGTCGGCAAGGACGACGTCACCGGTGCCGAGAAGAAGCTCGACGTGTTCACCAAGAAGCACACCGACGAGATCGACGAGATGCTGAAGAAGAAGGAGGCCGAGCTGCTCGAGGTCTGACGACCTCGTCCAGCTCGTCCGCGATGACTGCCCCCCGCCCCGACGCCGACCCGGCCCCCCAGCAGGACCACGGTCGTGCTGGTCGCGACCTCAAGGCCGCGATCACCTCCGGTGTGCTGCTGCTGTCGGCGATCGCCGCCTCGCTGGTGTTCTGGAAGCCAGCGTTCATGGTGATCGTCGTCGTCGCCGTGGTGGTGGCGATCTGGGAGCTGCGCCAGGGGCTGCTCGCCAAGGACATTGACCTGCCCGAGCAGCCGCTCATGATCGGCGGCGTGGTCATGGTGGTCGTGGCCTACCTCTACGGCTCCGACGCCCTGGTGACGGCCACGGCGGTCACCGCCCTGGTGGTGATGCTCTGGCTGCTGCGGCGCGGCATCGACGGCTACGTCAAGAACGCCACCGCCTCGGTGTTCACCCTGGTCTACGTGCCGTTCCTCGGCTCCTTCGTGGCCCTGCTGCTCTCCGAGGGCGGTCGCAGCGGCGGCGGCATCGACAACGACGGCGTCCAGGCGATCCTGGCGTTCATCCTGGTGACGATCGCCTCGGACATCGGCGGCTACATCGCCGGCGTCCTGTTCGGCAAGCACCCGATGGCTCCGGTCATCTCCCCGAAGAAGTCCTGGGAGGGCTTCGCCGGCTCCATGGTGGCCACCGTCGGCATGGGAGTCCTGCTCGTCACCGTGCTCCTCGAGGGCGAGTGGTGGGTCGGCGTCATCCTCGGCCTGATCGCGGTCGTGATGGCCACGCTCGGCGACCTGTGCGAGTCGGTGATCAAGCGCGACCTCGGCATCAAGGACATGAGCCAGGTCATCCCCGGCCACGGTGGGCTGATGGACCGCCTCGACTCGCTGCTCGCGACGATCGCCCCCATCTGGCTCCTGCTCCACTACCTGGTCTTCGCTTGAGCGATCGACGGCTGATCCAGGGGGATCGGCCGCGCAGGTCCGCACCGAGCCCTACCATCGTCAGATGAGCACCGACGAGGGCACCGACCGCGCCCTCGACCGGGGCTCGTCGGCGATTCCGGCCAGCCGCCGGCCGAGCTTCTGGCACCGAGGTCACCCGGTGTTCACCCCGCTGGCCGGCTTCTTCACGGGCACGGTGCTGGTCGTGGTGGTGCTGGGGGTCCTGGGCGTGGTCCTCAAGGCGCTCTTCGACGTCGACCTGAGCGAGCACCCCGGTCCGTTCCTCGTCGCCATCCTGGCGTTGTTCGTGCTCAACGTGCTGCTCCTGGTCACCCCGGGCACACGCCGGTTCGCGCGCTACATGCTCTTCGGGCTGGTCATCACCCCGGTCGTCGTCGGTGGTGCCTCGGCGCTGACCCTGTTCTTCCTGATCAAGAACGACGCCTGAGCCGAGCCCCGACGTCTGCGGTCACGCCGGATCGGGCACGCTGGGGGTAGCACCGACGAGAGGAAGGCTCCCCGATGAGGTCCGTCGCACTGTCACCTGAGTTCCGCGAGAAGTCGCTGCGCGCCATGGCCGCCGAGGAGCTGGACATCCTCGTGATCGGCGGCGGTGTCGTCGGCGCGGGTAGTGCGCTGGACGCCGCGACGCGCGGCCTGAAGGTCGGCCTGGTCGAGGCGCGTGACTTCGCCTCCGGCACGTCGAGCCGCTCGAGCAAGCTGGTCCACGGGGGCCTGCGCTACCTCGAGATGCTCGACTTCCGTCTCGTGGCCGAGGCGCTGAAGGAGCGCGGCCTGCTGCTGCAGGAGCTGGCGCCGCACCTCGTGCACCCGGTGCCGTTCCTCTACCCGCTCCAGCACCGCTGGTGGGAACGCTTCTACGCGGGGTCCGGCGTGGCGCTCTACGACGCGATGTCCCGGCTCTCGGGCCAGTCCGGCGTGCCGCTGCACCAGCACCTCACCCGACGCGGCGCTCGCAAGCTGGTGCCCTCGCTCCGCAAGGACGCCCTCATCGGTGCCTTGAAGTACTACGACGCTCAGGTCGACGACGCCCGCCACACCATGTTCATCGCTCGCACCGCCGCGGCGTACGGCGCCCACGTCGCCTCCCGGGCCCGGGTGGTCGAGCTGGTCAAGGAGGGCGAGCGGGTGACCGGTGCTGTCGTGCGCGACCTCGAGTCCGACACCACCGTCACGCTCCGCGCCAAGCAGGTCGTCAACGCCACCGGCGTGTGGACCGACGAGACCC
>NZ_JAXMNS010000095.1:0-10489 GCF_034670285.1 Nocardioides sp.
CGTTGCAGAAGAGCGCACCGGCGGGCCCCTGCGTCGCCCCGGAGCCGGCTCCGACCAGCTCGGTGCGCCCGCGCACCAGGTAGGCCTGGACCGCCTCACGGGCGTAGGAGCCCATCGGCACCAGCCGCTGCTTGCCGCCCTTGCCGCGCAGCAGCACGGTGGCGTCATGGCCGGACTCGCCCCAGTCGAGGTCGTCGACGTCGAGGCCCACGGCCTCGGAGATCCGGGCCCCGGTGCCGTAGAGCACCTCGAGCAGCGCGCGATCGCGCAGCGCGAGGGTCGTGCCGGCAGCGCCGGCCGCGTCGAGGATCGCCTCGACGTCGGCGAGCGGGAGGGCCTTGGGAAGCCGCTTGGCCGGGGTGGGGGGCTTGACCCCCGCGGCCGGGTCGAGCTCGGCCAGTCCGTCGTTGACCACGAACTTGTGGAAGCCGCGGACGGCGACGACGGTGCGGGCGGCCGACGTCGAGCTCAACGCCTGGTGGTCGGCGTCGCCCTCACGCAGGTGCACCAGGAACCCCGACACCGTCGCCTCGGTGATCTCCGAGAGCTCGCTGACCCCGGCACTGCCGAGGTAGGCGAGGTAGCGGTTGAGATCACGTCGGTAGGAGCTGAGGGTGTTGACCGCCAGTCCCTTCTCGACGGTGAGGTGGTCGAGATAGGTGCGTACGGCGCGGAGCAGGGTCACTGAGTCCTAGTCGTTCAGGACCGCATCGAGCGCGCGTGCCTCGATGCCGACAGCCTCGCCGACCGGGGCGTTGGTCAGCTCTCCGGCGTGCGTGTTGAGACCGAGGGCGAGGCTGCGGTCATCGAGGCAGGCCTGCCGCCAGCCCTTGTCGGCGAGCGCCACCGTGTAGGGCAGCGTCGCGTTCGTCAGGGCGTAGGTCGAGGTGCTCGGAACGGCGCCGGGCATGTTGGCCACGCAGTAGAAGATCGAGTCGTGCACCGAGTAGATCGGGTCGTCGTGAGTGGTCGCGTGCGTGTCCTCGAAGCAACCGCCCTGGTCTACGGCGATGTCGACGAGCACCGAGCCGGGCTTCATCTCCGAGACCAGCTCGTTGGAGACGAGCTTGGGCGCGGCCGCACCGGGGATCAGCACGGCGCCGATCACCATGTCGGCCTCGCGCACGTGCTGCTGGATCGCGAGCTTGGACGACGCCAGGCCGTGGACCTTGTTGTTGTAGCGCCAGAACGACATCCGCAGCTTGTCGAGATCGGTGTCGAGCAGGGTCACGTCGGCGCCCATCCCGAGCGCGATGTTGGCGGCGTTCTGGCCCGAGACCCCGGCGCCGATGATGACGACCTTGGCGTTGGCCACGCCGCCGACCCCGCCGAGCAGCACGCCGCGGCCGCCCTGCGCCTTGAGCAGCGCGTGGGCACCCACCTGGGGCGCCAGGCAACCGGCGACCTCGGACATCGGGTACAGCAGCGGCAGCCCGCCCGAGGGCAGCTGCACGGTCTCGTAGGCGATCGCCGTCACCCGGCGCTCCATGAGCGCCTCGGTGAGGGGCTTGTCGGCAGCCAGGTGCAGATAGGTGAACAGCGTCAGGCCCTCGCGCATGAGGGGGTACTCCGAGGCGATCGGCTCCTTGACCTTGAGCACCAGGTCGATGCCACCGGCGATGCCCCAGGCCGCCTCGGCGTCGGGGACGATCGTGGCGCCCGCGGCGACGTACTCGTCGTCGGGGATCGCCGACCCGAGCCCGGCCTCGGTCTGCACGAAGACCTCGTGTCCGTGCGACGTCAGCTCGTGCACGCCGATGGGGGTGATGGCCACGCGGTACTCGTGGTTCTTGACTTCCTTGGGGACACCGATCTTCACGAGACCGACCCTAACCCCCGCTACCCCCCACGAGTCCACGGGCGCGCGCGAGAAGCACGCACTGGATCACCGGGCCGTCGGCGACCCGGCCGTCGAGCACGGCGTCGTACAGCTCGGTGAACGGCACCCACCGCGAGGTCATGTCGGCCTCCTCGGCGTGCAGCTCGAAGTCACCGCGGTCGGCCGCGCTGAGCCCGCGGGCCAGGTAGAGGTGGTGGATCTCCGCGCTGATGCCCGGCGAGGCGTACGACGAGGCGAGGTGCGTCCAGTCTGTGGCGGCGAGCTGGGCTTCCTCACGCAGCTCGCGCTGGGCCACCTGAAGCGGGTCCTCCCCCGGCTCGCCGTCGCAAAGCCCGGCGGGGATCTCCACGAAACGACGTCCGACCGGGTGGCGGTACTGGTGGAGGACGAAGACCTGCTCGTCGTCGTCGACCGCCAGCACCACGGCCGCGCCCGGGTGCTCGAGCGTGAGCCGACGCGCCACCGCGCCGTCCGGGGTCTGCACCCGGTCGGATCGCAACGAGACGACCCAGGAGTCCTGGTGCAGGTAGGTCGACTCGACGACGGGCCAGGCCTCGGGCATGTCCTTCAGCGGCTGGTCGCTCATGCGTCAGTCGTCGCCGGACTCGCGGCGCAGGCCCGACTCGTCGATGGGGAACCGCAGCTCCTTCTGACGCTCGATGGCGGCACCGACGAGGCCCGCGAACAGCGGGTGCGGTCGGGTCGGCCGCGAGCGGTACTCCGGGTGCGCCTGGGTCGAGACGTAGTAGGGGTGCACCTCGCGGGGAAGCTCGACGAACTCGACGAGACCGAGGTCGGGGTTGAGGCCGGAGAAGACCAGGCCGGCCTCCGAGAGCTGGTCGCGGTAGGCGTTGTTGACCTCGTAGCGATGACGGTGCCGCTCCTCGATGCGCGCCTCGCCGTACGCCTCGCGCACGATGCTGCCCGCTTCGAGCTCGGCCGGGTAGAGGCCCAGGCGCATGGTGCCGCCGAGGTCGCCGGCCCCCTCCACGTAGTCCTTCTGCTCCTCCATCGTGACGATGACGGGCTCGGCGCAGTCGGGGTCGAACTCGGTCGACGCCGCGTCGGTGAGCCCGGCTACCGAGCGCGCGTACTCGATGACCATGCACTGCAGGCCCAGGCACAGGCCGAGGGTGGGGATCTGGTGGGTGCGCGCGTAGGTCAGCGCGCCGAGCTTGCCCTCGATGCCGCGGATGCCGAAGCCACCGGGCACGCAGATGCCGTCGACGTCGGAGAGCGCCTTGGCGGCGCCGGCCGGGGTCTCGCAGTGGTCGGACGGGACCCAGCGCAGGTTGACCTTCGCCTCGTGGGCGAAGCCGCCGGCCCGCAGGGCCTCGCCGACCGAGAGGTAGGCGTCGGGGAGGTCGATGTACTTGCCCACCAGGGCGATCGTGACCTCCTCCTTCGGGTGGTGGACCCGACGCAGCAGGTCGTCCCACAGCGTCCAGTCGACGTCACGGAACGGCAGGTCGAGACGGCGTACGACGTAGGCGTCGAGGCCCTCGCGGTGCAGCACCTTGGGGATGTCGTAGATCGACGGTGCGTCGGCCGCGCACACGACGGCTTCCTGGTCGACGTCGCACATCATCGAGATCTTGTTCTTGATCGACTCCGGCAGCTCGCGGTCGGCGCGGCACACCACGGCGTCGGGCTGGATGCCGACCTGGCGCAGCGCGGCGACCGAGTGCTGGGTCGGCTTGGTCTTGAGCTCCTTGGACGGTCCGATGAACGGCAGCAGGGACACGTGCAGGAAGAAGCAGTTCTCCCGACCGATCTCGTGGCGCACCTGACGCGCCGACTCCAGGAACGGCAACGACTCGATGTCGCCGACGGTGCCACCGACCTCGGTGATCACGACGTCGATGTCGGGCCCGCCCATCGCAAGGATGCGGTCCTTGATCTCGTCGGTGATGTGCGGGATGACCTGCACGGTGTCGCCGAGGTAGTCGCCGCGGCGCTCCTTGGCGATGACGCTCGAGTAGACCTGCCCCGTCGTGACGTTGGCGATCTGGCTCAGGTCGGTGTCGAGGAACCGCTCGTAGTGACCGATGTCGAGATCGGTCTCGGCTCCGTCGTTGGTGACGAACACCTCGCCGTGCTGGAACGGGTTCATCGTCCCCGGGTCCACGTTCAGGTAGGGGTCGAGCTTTTGCATCGTCACCCGCAACCCGCGCGAACGGAGCAAACGACCCAGGCTCGAGGCCGTCAGTCCCTTGCCCAGGGAGGAGGCGACTCCTCCAGTGACGAACACGTGCTTTGACTGATCAGATCCCGGCTGCCTCACGGAACTTCATGCTATCCCAGGATCGCCCGATTGGCTCGTGCGGGGTCAGTCCCTGGCGCGGGCGACCTCGAGCAGCTCGCGCGCGTGCGCCAGAGCGGTGTCGGAGTCGGCGAGGCCGGCCAGCATCCGCGAGAGCTCCTGCTCCCGCTCGGCGTCGTCGAGCACGGTCAGCCCCGAGCTCGTCACGGTGCCGTCCTGCGACTTGCGCACCAGCACGTGCCGGTCGGCGTACGCCGCGACCTGCGGGAGGTGGGTGACCACCAGGACCTGGGCCGTGCGGGCGAGCTGAGCCAGGCGTCGTCCGACCTCGACCGCGGCGGCGCCGCCCACGCCGGCGTCGACCTCGTCGAACACGAAGGTCGGGACCGGGCTGGTTCCGGCCAGCGACACCTCGAGGGCCAGCATGACCCGCGAGAGCTCACCACCCGATGCACCCTTCGACAGCGGACGCGCGTCGGAGCCGGCCTTGGCGGCCAGCAGGATCGCCACGTCGTCGGCGCCGTGCGCGGCCGGCTCGACGGGCGTGACGTCGATCGTGACCACCGCGTGCGGCATCGCCAGCAGCGTGAGCTCGTCGGTGACCTCACGCTCGAGCCGCCCGGCCGCCTCGCGGCGCGCGGAGGAGAGCTCGGCTGCCGACGACGTGAGCTGGGTCGCCAGGGAGTCGCGACGAGCGGTCAGCTCGGCGATGCGTTCGTCGGTGGAGTCGAGGTCGAGCAGTCGCAGCGAGGCGTCGCGGGCCCACCCGAGGACCTCGTCGATCGTGTCGCCGTACTTGCGGGTCAGGGCCACGAGGGCCGCACGGCGCTCGGACGTCGCCGCCAGCTGGGCCGGATCGGTCTCGACCCGGCTCGCGTACGACGCCACGTCGGCCGCGACGTCGCTGACGAGGTAGGTGATCTCGGCGAGGCGGTCGGCCAGGCCGGCCGCCTCGGGGTCGTGGTCGCGCACGCCGTCGAGGAAGCCGCGCGCTGCCGAGGTCGTGGCGAGCGCGTCGGCGCCGCCGGTGTCGCTGGACAAGGCCTCGCGGGCCTGCTCGGCGGCGGTGCGCAGGGTGTCGGCGAAACCCAGCCGTGACTCGTCGGCGGCGAGGGTGACGTCCTCGCCCGGCTGGGGGTCGAGCTCCTCGATCTCGGTGAGGCCGAAGCGCAGCAGGTCTGCCTCGCGGGCGCGCTCGCGGGCGGTGGCGACGACCGCGTCGAGCTCGCGGGTGGTCTGGGCGAGCTCGCGGTAGAGCTCGACATAGGTGCCGAGCGCAGCGGCGACCGGCGCCCCGCCGAAGCGGTCCAGGGCGTCGCGCTGCGCGCGCGGCAGCAGCAGTCGGTGCTGGTCGGACTGGCCGTGCACGGCGACCAGGGGCTGGGCGACCTCGGTGAGGGTGGCCACGGGCACCGACGCCCCACCGACGAAGGCGCGCGAACGGCCCTCGGCCGCGACGTTGCGGGCCAGGACGACGACGCCGTCCTCGACCTCGCCGCCGGCCTCCTCGACCGCGTCGGCGAAGTGGGTGAGCTCGCCCACCCGGATGACTCCCTCGACCCGAGCCTGCTTGGCACCGGTGCGCACGGCACCGCTGTCGGCGCGGCCACCGAGCAGGAGACCGAGGGCCGTGACGACCATCGTCTTGCCCGCTCCGGTCTCGCCGGTGATGACGGTGAGGCCGGGCCCGAGCTCGAGGGACGATGCGTCGATGACCCCGAGCTGGCTGATGCGGATCTCCTCGATCACGCCTGCTCCCCCTCGGTCTCATCACGTGCGTCGGCGCTGTCGCGCAGGCGCCGCGCGCCCTCGCCGCGCCAGCCCTGCACCGGTAGTCCGAACTTGGCCACCAGCCGGTCGGTGAAGGGGGCCTCGTGGAGCCTCGCCAGCCGTACCGGCTCCGAGCCCCGCGACACCTCGATGCGGGCCCCCAGGGGCAGATCGACCGTGCGGCGACCGTCGCACCACAGCACCGCGGCGCCATCGGGACGCTCGACGACCTCGATCGCGATCACGGAGTCGGGACCGGTGACCATGGGTCGAGCGAACAGCGCGTGGGCGCTGAGCGGCACGAGGCAGAGCGCCTCGACCTGGGGCCAGACGATCGGGCCGCCGGCGCTGAAGTTGTAGGCGGTCGACCCGGTCGGGGTCGCACACACGACCCCGTCGCAGGCCCAGCGCGAGAGCGGGCGGCCGTCGATCTCGACCAGCACCTCGATCATCCGCTCGCGCGCGGACTTCTCGACGCTGGCCTCGTTGACCGCGAAGGTCGAGGCGATCACGGCACCGTCGAGCGTGACCTGCACGTCCAGGGTCAACCGGTCCTCGACGGTGTAGCGGGAGCTCACGATCGCCTCGATCGTCGACTCGACCTCCTCGGGCTCGGCCTCGGCGAGGAAGCCGACGTGGCCGAGGTTGACCCCGAGCAGGGGCGTGCGGTCGCTGTGGGTGATCTCTGCTGCGCGCAGGATGCTGCCGTCACCGCCGATGACCAGGGCCAGCTCGCAGTCGCGGCCGGCCTCGGACTCCGACTCGGTCAGCTCGAGCGCCGGTGCGAACTCCCCCGGCTCGACGCCGAGGTCCTTGGCCTCACTGGCCAGCAGCCGTACGACGAGTCCGTGCGCCGTCAGTCCGGCCACGAAGGAGCGCGCGACCGAGCGTGCTGCCGGGCGCCCGGTGTGGGCCAGGAGCAGTACGCGTCGTACGTCGGGGGCGGTCACGGGTCAAGCCTCTCACCCGCCACCCCCAGGCCGCGGGCCCCGTGCACCACCTCGGCGATCGCGTCGTCCGCGAGCTCAGCGGGCCCGTGGCGCAGCCACAGGAAGAACTCGACGTTGCCCGACGGTCCGGGCAGCGGGCTGACCGTCACCGCGCGGGCTCCCCAGCCTCGTCGCGCCGCGGCCGCGGCGACGGCCGCGACCGCCTCGATGCGCAGCTCCGGCTCGCGGACGACGCCACCCTTGCCGACACGGTCCTTGCCCACCTCGAACTGTGGCTTGACCATCAGGGCGAGATCGGCGTCGGGGGCGCAGACGCCGATCAGGGCGTCGAGCACCAGCTCGAGGGAGATGAACGACAGGTCACCCACGACCACGTCGACGGGACCGTCGATCAGGTCGGCGGTGAGCTCACGCACGTTCTGGCGATCGAAGACGTGCACGCGGGAGTCGCTGCGCAACGACCAGGCCAGCTGCCCGTAGCCGACGTCGACCGCGACCACCTCGCGCGCGCCGCTTCGCAGCAGCACGTCGGTGAAGCCGCCCGTGGACGCGCCCGCGTCGAGACAGCGGCGACCGACCACCTCGAGACCCTGGGGCTGGAAGGCAGCCAGGGCGCCGGCGAGCTTGTGGCCGCCACGGGAGACGTAGTCGGGGCGGTCCGGGTCGGTGGTGACGACGATCGCCACGTCGGTCGTCACGCCCGTGGCGGGCTTGGTGGCGACGGCACCGGACACCTTGACCCGACCGGCGTGCACGAGCTCTCCGGCCTGCTCACGCGAGCGGGCGAGACCCCGACGTACGAGCTCGGCGTCCAGACGCAGACGACGCGGTGGCACGGCGGGGCTAGGCGGACTCGACGACCGCGGCAGCGGCGTCGGGGTCGTCGAGAGCGGACCGGAGCTCGCGGTGGGCCTGCTCGTAGACCCGCACGTGCTCGCTCAGGTCGACCGAGCCCATGCTCGCGACAGCGTCGACCACGGCGTCGATCCGGGGCAGCCCGGTGGCCGCGGGACGCTCGAGCATCACGTCGGAGTCGTCGTCCCAGGTCTCGGCGTGCTGCTCCTCGCTCATGCGTCCGAGGTTACCGGCCGGACGCCGTCGGTCGGCACGCGCAGGGCCGACACGTCGGCGACCGCACCGGAGGTGTCGAGGTACGACCAGGCCGCTGCTGCCACGCACCGCCACCAGTCATCCACCGAGCCCTCGCCACTCACCTCGAGGCGTCCGCCGTCGGTGCTCCCCCGCCAGCCTCCTGCGTGCCACGACCCGTCGCGCTCCTGCGGTGCTGCGTGGCTCGCGCGGAGCGCGCCGAGGTCGACGCCCACGTAGGTCGGTCGCTCCTCGGGACGGGCAGCGACCACCTCGGCGAGGCCACTGACGCCCGTCAGGACGAGGAGCGAGTCGATGCCGGCCGCCCGGGCACCCTCGATGTCGGTGTCGAGTCGGTCGCCGATCATGAGGGGACGCTCTCCTCCTACCCGTCGGATCGTCTCGTCGAGCAGGGGTCGCGCGGGCTTCCCGGCCACGACCGGCTCCACGGCGGAGAACCGGCGCAGGGTGTCGACCAGGACTCCGTGCCCCGGGGCCACGCCGAACGGCGTAGGAATGGATGCGTCGGTGTTGCTCGCCACCCACCAGAGCCCGTCGCGGATGCGGACGGCGGCACGCATCACGTCCGACCAGCGAACATCGGGCCCGTAGCCGCTCACCACGGCCTCCGCCTCGTCGTCCAGGCCTGCTGGCACCAGGTGCTCGGCCGTGACGGCCGCCAGCAGGCCCGCTCCCCCGAGGACGGCGACGTGCGCGCCCTCACCGAGGCGATCGCGCAGCACGCGAGCCGCAGCCTGGGCCGAGGTCACGACGTCGGCCGCAGCTGCCTCGATGCCGAGGTCCGTGAGGTGCGCGGCGACGGTGTCGGGCGTGCGTGCGGCGTTGTTGGTGATGAAGGCGCAGCGCATCCCTGCCGCTCGCACCGCAGCGAGGTGGTCGGCGGCGCCCGGCACGGCCTCGCCGCCGATGTAGACCACCCCGTCGAGGTCGAGCATCGCGAGGTCGTAGTGGTCGGTCAGCGCGTCGGGGGAAGCGTTCAACACGCCGCCAGTCTGGCACGCGCTCAGGATCGGCCCCGTATCGTGATCCGAATGGACACCGGGACGGTAGTGACACCTCCCTATGTCGCCGGGCCGTTGGTGCTCGCGCCCTTTCGTGCTGTTCGACTCGTGCCCTCGAGGGTGAGCGACCCGGCCTCCGCACGGCTCTTCGGTCGGCCGTTCAGCGGGGTCGCCGATAGGCTCCTGACCTGGGAGAAACGCGGCTACCTCGTCCACGAGCCCACCGCTGCGCTCCAGCTGCACGAGTACACGACCAACGGCGTCACGATCCGCGGGCTCGTCGGGGCCCTTGACGTCTCGCGACGCGCCAGTGGCCACGAGGACCGCGCAATCCACCCGCACGAGGGCATCTACCCGGCCCAGGCCGACGACCTGGCGGGTCGCATGCACCAGATGGGGCTCAACCCCGCCCCGATCCTGCTGGTGCAGACCTCCCCCGTAGCGCTGCGCGACCTCCTTGCTGCCGTTCGCGACACCCCGCCCCCGGTGACCTTCGTCGACCGGGCGGGTCACACGCACCGCATCTGGCCCATCGAGGACCCGGAGCTCCTGGAGGCCATCGCCGGGCACCTGGCCCCGACCACGGCCGTGATCGCCGATGGTCATCACCGCTACGCCGCCTACCTACGGCTGCAACAACGCCATCCCGGGGGCGGCTTCGACCGCGGACTGGCGATGATCGTCGACCAGGGCGACACCCCGTTGTTCCTCGGCGCGATCCATCGGGTCCTGCACGGGTCGAGCCTGGACGACGTCGCCTCGGCTGCGGCCACTGTCGGGATCCCCACGCGCCTGGTGCGTCAGCCTCACGCCATGGCCTGTCTCGCGCCGGGCACCATGGTGGCCACCGATCAGGCCCGATGGCTCACCCTCGAGCTCGGCGAGCGGGCCGACACCCTCGAGATCGAGGCGCTCCACGACCGGATCGTGCCGGCGCTCGCCCACGGCCCCCACCGGGTCACGCACCACCACAGCGCAGCCGAGGCGCTCGGACTGGCCGGCACCGAGTCCGGCACCGCCGTGCTGCTGCCCGCACCGAGATTCGAGCAGATCGAGAACGTGGTGCGCGACGGGCGATTGTTCCCCGAGAAGGCGACCTCCTTCCAACCGAAGCCGCCGCTCGGCGTGATGCTCAGGTTTGTGCACGACGAAGACGACGAGCCGACGTCACCTCGACCTCGACCCGCGATCCGGTCCCGCCTGCCGTTCTGAAGAACCGGCGTCGCAGGGCACCGCGCACCTCGACCTCGTCGCCGGGCTGCCAAGCCCGGGCCGAACGTCGTACACGCCCACTCCAGGTCGCGCACTCGAGCGAGTCAACGCGCTGGCGACCGGCTGCGCGACCGGCCTCGTTGTCGTCACGTGTCACCGACACCCGAAACGTGCACAGCACGTCACCGCTCGGCATCGCGCGTTCCTGTGCCGGCGCTGCGACCCGGCCCACCAGGCGCACCTCGTTGAGCGGTGCGAGTACGGCATCTTCTCGTGTGGCCATCGACCATCACCTCCTGCGCCGAGTCTGGCGAGGACAGCACTGCCCGTGGATGCCGCGAGC
>NZ_JAXMNS010000096.1:0-10306 GCF_034670285.1 Nocardioides sp.
TACCAACCGCAAGCAGTCGTCATCAGCGAGAACAAGGACACCGCCATCCACTTCCCGCCCATCCCCCAAGGCATCGCCGTCGAAGGCGGCGGGTTCGGCGGCAAAACCGCCGCCGCATTCGGATGGTTCACCGGCGCGCCCCGGCTCTACTACTGGGGCGACATCGACGCCCACGGCTACGAAATCCTCAACGGCTGGCGAGCCGACGGAGTACCCGTCACCAGCATCCTCATGGACCTTGCCACCTACGACCAGTACGAGCCCTACGGCACCAACGCAGACACCAGGTGCCAAGCGCTCACCACAGTCACCCGTAAGCCTTTGCCGCACCTCACCGCCGGCGAGCGGGCCGTTTACGAACGCATCACCGACCCAGCGTGGACCGGACACCGCCGCATCGAGCAAGAGCGAATCCCGGTGGGCGTCGCAGCGCAGACGCTGCTCGTAGACGTGGGCAACCCAGTTCGCTAGATGGCCACTCGCATACGGCGTGTCATGCCGGGAACCCGCGAGAAGAAATGCTCCCCTAGAAGATGCAACGCGTCCGCGTCGCACACGACAGGCGTCTCTTCCCCACGCCGATGGCCTTGGGGAGCCTGCATGCCAGGAGAACCCGGACCCCGCCTCACCGGCGGTGCCCCGCACGCTAGCGGCCATCTACGCCGCCGTCGGGGAGACGGGCCGACGGCGGCCACGCCGCAGGCGGACTCGTTGGGGACCCTCCGGACTCACTGCATCCTCAGTGAGCCCGTGGTGAGTGCCATGAGTTGTCGGTGCCGCCACCTACCTTCACAACCACAGCACGATCACGGGAGGCACCAATGAACAACACCAACCGACGCCACGTCACCCCCGGCAAGAACGGCGGCTGGGACGTCCAGAAGCCAGGGGCATCGCGGTCCAGCGCCCACACAGACACCCAGAAGGAAGCAGTCGCCCGCGCCAAGGAGATCGTCAGCAACGCCGGAGGCGGCGAAGTTCGCATCCACGGACGCGACGGCAAGATCCGCAACTCCGACACTGTCGCACCGGGGAACGACCCGTTCCCGCCCCGGGACAAGAAATGAGGAAGCGATGACTCGCAACACCTGGCCACGCGACCGCTACTCGGGGCCAGGCGGGGGTCTTTCGACAAGTCCGGGCGGCGGTCTGTACACCGGGAGCGGTGGTGGGGCCTCCGTGTACTCGGGTGGAGGGCTCTCCGTCTACTCCGGCGGAGGGCTGTCCGTGTACTCGGGTGGAGGGCTCTCCGTCTACTCCGGCGGAGGACTGTCCGTGTACTCGGGTGGGGGTCTGTCCGTGTACTCCGGCGGAGGACTGTCCACGTCACCAGGAGGGGGCTTGTACAACGGCCCCGGCGGGGGGCTGTGGGAGGGGCCCTGCGCTGAGCCCTACTGCAGCAACATCCCGCCGATCCACGTGTTCATCCCAAAATTGCGCGAGCACGGATTCGCGTGGGCTGCAGACATCCTCGCCGAAGCCCACGGCCTCAACCTCTGACGGCACCACGAGAAGGACCACCATGCGTTGCACCCGCATCGACTTCGAGGGCTACAAGCGCCTCGCCAACACCGGCTGCAACGTCGACGGCGACATCATCGCCTTCGTCGGGCTCAACGAAGCAGGCAAGTCCAGCCTGCTGGAGGCCCTGGTATGGCTCACCGCTGACGACGCGACAGCACTGCCGGTCGGCTTCATGAATCGCAGTCACCCTGTCGAGGACGACGACCGGGTGATATGGGCCAAGTACGAACTCGAAGCCGAGGACCTCGCCCTCATCGCTGACCTCGACTTCAATGAGATGCCCACCCTCTTCGTCCTCGAACGACGCAAGGACGGGTCACCGGCCTTCGGGTTCACGCCTTGGCCAAAGCGCAACCCCAAGCCGTTCGACGCCGCACGAGCCCGGCTCGCATCCACTCGCAGGCGTCTCGACGATCAGTTCACCGCTCTACTCGACCTCGAAGATGAGGACGAAGGAACAGCCAGCGACTGGTGCGCCACCGCCGATGCCGCGCTAGCAGCACCTGACGACGCGTGGAGTTCGGACACGATCGACGCGGTGAAGCACCTCGTGGAGTGGCTAGAAGAAGTTCCCTCAACGGGTCGTGGACGTAACCCCCGAGATTCCAAGACCGCCGACTACCTCCGCGCAGTCATGGAGATCGCGTCCACCGACCACCCGCGTGACACCGGACGCAAGAGACTCCGCAAACGTGTTCCCAAGTTCATCCTCTTCAACGAGGCAGACCGAGAACTCTCCACTGTCCACTCCCTCGCCGAGGAAGCAGCGCGCAACAACCTGCAGCCAGCCCTAGCCAACCTCCTGAAAGTTGCAGACATCGACGTCCACACCCTGTGGGACTTCATCGCGATCAGCGACGGCAGCAACCAAGAGAGTTACATCGAGACGGCGAACGAGAACCTCCAAGAGTTCTACAGCCAAGCCTGGAACCAGGCGAAGGTCGCGGTGCGCATCAAGGTCGACGCCCGACGACTCGAAGTTCGACTCAAGGAACTCGGACGCAAGGGGTCGGTCACCGACATCGAAGAACGTAGCGACGGACTCCGCACGTTCATCGCATTGTCCGCGTTCCTGGCCGCTCAACACCTGACCGTCCCCCCGATCTTGCTGATCGACTAAGCGGAGACGCATCTCCACTACGACGCACAGGCCGACCTCGTCGGCGTGCTCCTCAAGAACGTCAACGCAACCCAGGTCTTCTACACCACCCACTCCCCAGGATGCCTACCCACCGACCTCGGCACCAGCATTCGGCTGCTCTCCAAGAACCAGCAGCAACACGATTCCAGCAACCTCAAGGCGGACTTCTGGACAAACGAGGAACCCGGCTTCGCGCCGTTGCTGTACGCCATGGGGGCGTCAGCGGCAGCCTTCTCGGTCTGCCGCCGCGCAGTTCTATCGGAAGGCCCCGCCGACATGGTCCTGTTGCCGACCCTCATCCGCATGGCCACGGGCAAGTCGGACCTCAACTACCAGATTGCCCCCGGCCTCTCCAACGCGCACGCCTACGGCATGCACATGGAAGAGATCGCAGCCAAAGTCGTCTACCTGACCGACGGTGATGGTGGCGGAGACAAGCACCGCAACGCACTCATCTCCGCAGGCGTCCGCAAGGAGCGCGTCTTCCACCTCCCCAAGGGCCTCGCGTCCGAAGACCTAATTCAGCATCAGCAGTACGTCGACGTGGTCACCCCGATGCTTAGACCCAGCAGGAAGGTTGCCCTCGAAGATCTCGCCGACGGTCAGCCCATCGCCAAATCCCTGCAGGACTGGGGCCGCCGAGAGGGCATCAAGACGCCCGGCCACGTCGCGGTCGCCTACGCCATCCTCAAGCAAGGCGACGCCATCCGCCTCACCGCGACAGCGAAGCGGGCCCTGGTCAAACTGGACAGCGAGTTCAACAACGCGTTCAGCCATCGACTCACGTGATCAAGGCTGTGTGCTCCTGCTGCCGTGAGATTCGGAGTGACATTCGGATGAGATTCGACAGCTGACACCACTAGTTCGCCAAATAAGGTCCGTCCCGACAGGGGCGGGCCTTATTGCGTTTCGTTGCGGAACCCGTCGCCTCCGTTGAAGCTAGCTCGATGGATCTCCTTCGGTATTCGCGTTTCACACGAGCAGCCCTCACAGATAAGGAAACAGAGGAGATCGCACGCGTTGATGACCTGGCGCAGCAACTCTCCGCCCACTTGCAGGAGAGCGAGCCAGCGATCGCCCGGGTGCACATCCACCGGGCGCAGAGCATGGCAGTGCAGCGCATAGTCGCCGGCCTTCTACAAGGTGTCATTGGATTCAGCGAGGAGGTTGTTCTGACGCCTCAAGACGGCTTTGTGACCCAAGCTCGCCCGGACTTCTACTTCTCCTTGGATGCGGGTCGCGGGATTCTTGCGGAGGTGGAGCGAGGCGGTACGACCACAAACAATCATGATCTAAAAGACCTGTGGAAAGCGCACATTGCACCCGATGCTCAGCACTTGTTCTTGGTGGTGCCGCTTGCGAACTGGAACGAAGCAGGGAGAGTCCGAGAAAAGCCGTTTGCTCGCGTGAGTTCGCGGCTAGCTGCGTTCTTTGGTGATCCACGCAGAGAGGTGGACGTGCTCAGCTTGCATGTCTTTGGATACGGGGCGCTTTCGCTCGATTAGCAGCTTGGCGTATCGCCCAGTGGTGATTACGAGTGTGAACATGGCCATGCGAGCCCACCCGAAGGAACGCACGACCCGCGCGTGCGTGGAGCCTCTCGGTTTCGACAGTGGGCTTCAGCGTTGAGCGCCCCGGCTCGCATGAGAACGTGCAGTATGGAGGTCCTGTCCGCCATCGTCGGCGACGACCCGGTCATCGTGTTCTGCGGGATGGCCGGTGCCGAGAGCACCAAGAGTCGAGACCACTACTACGCCTCATCCGGCAACAGCTTCTGGCAGTCGCTGCACCTCTCCGGCCTCACCCGGCGACAGTTGCGACCCGACGAGGACGCGCAGGTTGCGTCGTACGGCTTGGGTCTCGCCGACCTCGTCGGGCACTGGGACCACGAGACCGATCGCGGGTGGGTCGAGATCGACCAGCTGGTGGCCAAGGTCGAGCGGTGGGAGCCGGCATTCGTCGCCTTCACCGCGAAGGGGACGGCGGCCCGTGCCGCGAGGGCGCTCGGCCACCGACCGCCGGGCCTCGGGCTCGCCGGGTGGGGCATCGGTCGGTCGGAGGTGTTCGTGCTGCCCGGCACCAGCGGCGCCAACCAGCGCCACGACTACGACGGGCGTCCGACCCGGTTGGCGTGGTGGCAGGATCTGGCGATGATCGCCGCGCCCGAGCTCAGCTCCCGACGCACCGGCTGAACGATCGCCGTCAGGCGGCCTGCTCCTCGTGCTCCGCACGATGCGTGATGACCACCTGGCTGGCAAAGACCGCCCCGGCGATGCCCATCGCCACGGCCAGAGTGAGCAGGTCGGTCTGGGCCTTGATGATCACGAACGCTCCAAGCACGGCCACGTCGAGTCCGATCGCGATGGCTGGGATCACCGGCGTGGCCTGGATATCGGAGCGCAGGTGCCGGATGACGCCCCAGTGGATGGCGATGTCCATCGAGAGGTAGAGGATCGCGCCCATCGAGGCGATCTGGCTCAGGTCGAGGAAGGCTGCGAGCACGATCGCCGATCCCGCGGTGATGACCAGCGACTGGTGCCGCACCGCGGACGGCAGGCTCGGTGCCTGCCCCATGTCGCGCAGCATGTCGTAGAGCCGGGTCACGGCGTAGATGCTCGCCAGCAGGCCGGAGAACGTCGCGACGACCGCCAGCGCGATCGTCAGGCCGACTCCCCAGGAGCCGAAGAGCGGTTCGGCCGCGGCGGCCAGGGCGTAGTCGCGAGCCTCGATGATCTCGTCGACGCTCAGGCTGCCCGCCACCGCGACCGTCAGCAGCACGTAGACCACCGTGCAGAGCGCGATGGAAATGGTGATCGACCGTCCGAGGTTCTTCTTCGGTTCCCGCAGCTCGGCGCCCTGGTTGGTGATCGTCGTGAACCCCTTGTAGGCCAGGATGCACAGCGTCGTACCGGCCAGGAAGCCCAGGACGCCGTCTGCCTGCCCGCCCCCTGCGCCGCGGTCGGTCGTGAGGACGTCGCCCAGCGCGGCCGGTCCGGCGGCGACGATGCCGGCGATGGCCAGCGCCGAGATCCCGAGGATCTTGAACCCCGCGCTGATCGTGGCCGAGCCCTCCACGAAGCCGACGCCCACCAGGTTGACCAGGGCCGCGACCGCGATCACAGCCACGGCGAGCGCCGGCACCAGGAGCGCTGAGTCCTCGAGGCCGAACGGACGCAGCGCATAGGTGCCGAAGGTGCGCCCCAACAAGCTCTGGGCGACCACCATCGAGACGTACATGAACAGCGAGAAGGTCCCGGCGACGACGCCGGGTCCGTACGCCGCCTTGAGCAGCATCGCGATGCCGCCCGAGGTCGGGTTGGTGGCGGAGTAGCGGATGTAGGAGTAGGCGCTGAAGGCCGCGATGACGGCGCCGGCCAGGAAAGCGAGCGGCATCAGGCTGCCCGCTAGCTCGCTGACCTGGCCGACGAGCGCGAAGATCCCCGCACCGATCATCACCCCCGTCCCGAGCGAGACCGAACCGGCCAGGGACAACTTGTCGTTCTCGGAAGCCATGGCACCGAACGTAACGAGGTCTGGCACCGAAAGCACTCATCCGTGGGGAGGACCGATCGCCCCCAGGCCGACTGTCGGTGCCCGCATCTACTGTCGGCAGATGGCCTCCTCACACCTCCCCTCGACGGACGACGCCGCACTCGATCGCGCCCGCGGAGTTCTGCTTGCCACGGCAGCCGGCGACGCACTTGGTGTGCCCTACGAGTTCGGCACGCCGCCGTCGCCAGGCGTCCTCGCTGAGATGACCGGTGGAGGCCTCGGCAACTTCGCGCCGGGGGAGTGGAGCGACGACACCTCGATGGCGGCGGCCATCGCGCGGGTCGCGGCCGCCGGGGCCGACCTGACCTCGGCCGAGGCGCTCGACGCGATCGCGGAGGGCTTCCTGACCTGGTACGACGGTGGCCCGGCCGACATCGGCATCCAGACGAGCGCGGTGCTCAGCGCCACGCGATGGCGCCTCGACGCCGGCGAGACCGGCGCCAGTCGCGTGATGAGCGAGGAAGCGCGGACCTACGCCCTCGACCACCCGCACTCCGCCGGCAACGGCGCGCTGATGCGCACGGCCCCGGTCGCGCTCGCTCACCTCGACGACCGCGACCGGCTCGCGCAGGCGGCGCGGCTGGTCGCCGAGCTCTCACGCACGCCGACCCGCTCGCCGGTGAGTCCTGCGTGCTGTGGTGCGAAGCGATCCGGGTCGCCGTCACCGAGGAGAAGCTCGACGTGCGCGCCGGGCTGGACCTGCTCGACGAGGCGCGTCGGCAGCAGTGGGTCGACTGGCTTGACGACGCGACTGCGTACGACGGCGGCGCGGTGCCGGGCGCCCGCTTCACCCCCAACGGCTTCACGGTCACCGCGCTGCAGGCCGCGACCGCCGCGATCCTCGGCACTCCGGTCCCGACCGATGACCCGGCCGGTCACCTCCAGGACGCGCTGCACAACGCCGTACGCATCGGCAACGACACCGACACCGTCGCCGCGATCGCCGGCGGGCTGCTGGGTGCGCGGTGGGGAGCGAGCGCCGTCCCGGAGTCCTGGCGGCAGGCTCTGCACGGCTGGCCAGGCCTGACCGGGGACGACCTGGTCGCCCTGGCCGATCGCACCCTGCGCCGATAGGCCGCGAAACGTCCACAGGCTGGAGCTTGTCGGGAGTTCTTCACAGGATGCTCCGACTCCCTGGAAGCGATCATCGCGGCGGCGCAGGCTCGGGCCATGTCTCGGTCACGCAAGCACACCCCGTCCCGCTCCGCCGCTGGCTGGAGCCCGCCCGACAGTCCGTACCGTTCCATCGCGAGTCAGATGACCTACGACCACGAGGTCGCGGTCGAGGAGGCATCGGCGGCCGAACTGTGTGGCGACTGGTCGACCGCCTTCGAGCGGCACCGCTCGGTGCCGATGTTCGTCGAGTCTCACCACGGCTCGATGCTGTCCGTGCTGGCCGGCCTCGGCGAGGCCGCACCACGGTGGCTGGTCACCCGCTTCCTCACCGCGATGGCCCACCGCCACGAGCTCTACGGGCAGCCCCGGCGCTCGGGTCGGGTGCTCGAGCGCGTGGTGCCGGTGCTCTACCCGCACGGGATCCCCATCGAGGCGCTGGGCTGCACGTGGCTCGAGCAGGTCGGTCCTTTCATCTTCAGCTGCGACTGGGTGGTCCGCCAGGCCGACGTCTACGACCTGGGTGGCCTGGCAGACCTCGTCGCGATGCCCGAGGCAGCCGGTGCCCTGGCGCTCGGCGAGCACGTCGACGAATGGGTGCAGGCGCCGATGGGTGGCTACCGCGTGGTCGGCGCCGACGGGGAGGTCCTGACGATCGCCGATGCCGTCGATGGTGAGGAGCGCGAGCTCCTCGACCTGGGCGTCACCTGCCTGCACCCGCCCGGCACCCACCTGCTGGGTCGCGTCGTGCCCACCGACACCGGCCCGGGACACCTCTTCGACAGTCAGCCACTGGCCGTCGACGCCCGGATCGCCCGCGAGGTAGCAGCCCGTCCGGAGCAGTGGCTCGACGTGCTCGCCGCCCGCACCCGGTCGCGTGGCCTTGCGCCTGCCTTCTCCCACCTGCCCGACCGCTCGTTGACCGCCGACCTTCCCCAGCACGCGTGGGCCGCCCTGCTGGGTCACCCGATCGGCGAGCTCCTGCCTCGACCGCCGAGCACCATGGTGGCGGAAGCGCTGAAGACCGCGCTCACCCTGCCGTCCGACGAGGTCAGTGCGAAGCGGCACCTGGTGTCCGAGCTGCTCCTCGACGAGCTCGTCTCCGCGCGGCTGCTGGCCCGCTTCGCCCTCCCGGCACACGCCGCTGCCTGGCGCGGCTTGGCGCAGACCCTTCCCGACCCGGCGCGCCGGCGCTGCGACGAGGCGCTGTGGCTGATCGACGCCGTGACCGACACCGACACGTTGGCCGGGTGACGCCATGTCGAACAGGCAGAGACCACGCAACCAGCGGCAGTCGCGCACCCGCAAGCCTGCCGACGTACCGCGTGACCCCGTCGCCGGGATGGAGCCCTGGCTGTGGGCGATGCTGGACGCCGATACGGCAGAGAGCCGCGGTGATGCGGTTGGCGCGCTGAAGGCGGTGGAGCGCCGCCCACTCGCGCCCGACGGCACGCCGTTCTGGAGGCCGTCACGCATCGTCCGACTCGGCCAGCTGCTCTACCTCGGACCCGCTGCGCCCCGGTGGGCGATCTCTAGATGGATCCTCGCGCAGGCGCTCCAACACCTGTCGCAGACAGACCGTGGTCGAGCCGCCCGGACGAGGACCCGTCGTGCCGTGCGGATCGTGACCGACCTGCACGGCAGGACGCCACTCCCCGAACCCGGGCACAAAGAGGTCGACGATGACGAGTGGACCCGGATCGTCGACCACGACTGGGTCTACCGGCAGGTGCACCTCTTCGAGCTCGGCGGCCTCGATGCGTTCCTCGCGGACGGCGCCTCGGCCGACCTGGTCGCCGGCGCCGACCGCGTTCACGAGTGGGTGAACGCCCCCATGGGCGGCTTCACCTACCTGGGCGCCAGTGGCGCGACCCTGCTCTGGCTCGACCAGGCGAGCCTCGCGACGGTGGAGACACCCAACGTCGGATCCGCCTTCCACCTGCTGCCCGGCAGCACGGCGATCGGCCGGTTGGTGCCGGCTGGTGGCGGGGTGATGTTCGAGAGTGCCCCGCTCGAGGTGCCTCGAGCCCTGGCATGCGCGGTAGCAGCGGACCCGGAGCACTGGCTTGACCGGTTGCGCGACTCCGCGAAGGCCGGGGGCTGTCTGACTCGCGCTGAACGTCCCACCTGGACCGGCCTCATGAGCGACGTGCCCCTGGTGCTGGTCGACCTGGTGCTGGGATCGTTCCTCGGCGACCCCGTGCCCGGCGGCCGCCACGACCCGGCCGACCGAGCCAGGGCCGCGCTGCTCCTGGTCCGCGAGACGTTGGAGGACCTGTTCGCCGACCCCGGTCGCGAGCACGAGTGGGAAGACGAGGACGACGAGGACGACGGGGACACGAGGGACGACTGGGACGACGACCTGGGCAGCTGGGAGACCTGGGCCATCGTCCATGCCGTCCTGGTCGATCCAGGCGTCATCGCAGCTATCGGCGATGTGGTCACACCTGAAGACCTTGCGCTGCTCCGCGAGGCCTACGACCTGCTCGCGGAGCCGGCCTCGACCTGGGTCGGTCGGCTCCTGGACGAGCGGCGCGGGGCGGCGTGAGCAAGCCGGACACGAAGTGTGCGCAGAGTGCTGCCGGCAGCCCCGGACACCGACAGGGTCTGCTCGAGGTCATCCGGGTCTGAGTCGGTCTCACCCGTTCGGCTGGGCCATGTCGGACGCCATTCCTGATTGGGTTGAGCCATGACCCAGACATCTTCGTCAACGTCACAGGACCAGCCCGAGGTCGCCGTCGTCGGCGCCGGCATCGTGGGCCTCAGCACCGCCTACGCGCTGATGGAGCGCGGCGTGAGTGTGCGCGTCTACGAGCAGGGCGTGCCTGGCAACGGCCAGTCGGGCGGGGTCTCCCGGATCTTCCGCCATGCCCACGCCGACCCGCGGATGATCGCTGCCGCCCAGGCCAGCCGAACCGCCTACGAGGAGTGGGGCCAGCAGCTCGGCGTCGAGCTCGTCTCCGACGACGGCGCCGT
>NZ_JAXMNS010000097.1:0-10289 GCF_034670285.1 Nocardioides sp.
GCAGCTCCGAGGTGAAGGTCGCCGACGGCGAGCTGCGCGTCGGTCGGGCCCACATCGCGGGCCACCACCTCGGCCGGGTCGAGGCCCTGGACGCCGAGCAGACCCGTCGTACGGCGGGCGTCGACGCCGACGCACGCGCCTACCTGGTGCTGCGCCCCTACCTGCGTCGCGCGGTGCGGATCACCATCGACGACCCGCAGGACCCCGCGCCGTACTGGCTGGTCTCGACCCGCCACCCTGAGCAGCTCGCTGCCGCCATCGGCTCGTTGACCAGCGCCCGATCCTGAAGCCCACAAGGGCCATGCCTTAGGGTCGAGCCATGGCAAAGAAGTCTTCCGAACCAGTGTTCGAGACGCGCGACGTCGCCGAGAGCTCGAAGGTCTGGTCGGTGTTCGCGCTGGCGGCCTCGCTGGGAGCCGCGACCGTCGCCAAGAAGGGGCTCAACACGTCCTGGAAGGCCGCGACGGGCAAGAACCCGCCGGCCAATCCGGCTGACCCCGACGTCAACATGCGCGAGGCAGTGATGTGGGCTGCCGCGAGCGGCACCTTCGTGGGGCTCGCGCGCATGCTCGCGCAGCGCAAGGCGGCCGGCTACTACGTGAAGTCGACCGGCAAGCTGCCTCCCGGCCTGGAGCGGGACGTCGAGAAGGCCTGAGGGCCGCCGGCCCCGAGAGGAGCGGCCCGCCGAGATGCGGGCCGCTGACGTGAAGAGCTGAGCTCTTACACGCAGTCGACGCAGTAGGTCTTCTTCTCGTCGGCCAGCTGGCTGCGGTGGTGCACCAGGAAGCAGCTCATGCAGGTGAACTCGTCCTCCTGCTTGGGCTTGACCTCGACCGCGAGCTCTTCGTGGGACAGGTCGGCCCCCGGAAGCTCGAAGCTCTCAGCCGCTTCGGTCTCGTCCTCATCGACCTTGCCCGAGTTCTTGTCGTGACGACGCGCCTTGAGCTCTTCGATGCTCTCCTCGGACTGATCTTCCTCGTTCTTGCGCGGTGCGTCGTAGTCGGTCGCCATGCGTCGCTCACTCCCCTCTCAAAACCTAGTTCGGACCACGCTGCGTGCCCGGTCCGGCGGGGCAGATTGTGCACTATCACCCCGGAAAGGGGAACAGCGGCCCGGCTGGACTCCAAGAACATGCCCGGCCCGCGGGATATTCCCGCCAAAAACCCGCTTCGCGAGTGGCCTGGCGGAGGTCGGTGAAGCCGTGTGATGGCGCACACAGCAGCAGCGTGCCGCCACCGACCCCGACCCCGGTGTCGACCTGCGCACCGGCCGCTCGAGCGAGCAGCGCGCCGGCGGCGTGGTCCCACAGGTGCACCCCCTCCTCGACGTAGCCGTCGAGGAGGCCCTCGGCCACGTGACAGAGGTCCAGCGCACAGGACCCGAGGCGTCGTACGTCGCGCACGCGAGGCAGCAGGGCGGCCAGCGCGCGCCCCTGGAGCGCCCGGGTCTCGGCGAGGTAGGAGAACCCGGTGCCGATCAGGCGTTGCTCCAGCGGCGCCGGCCCGCGCACGGAGATCGGCTCGCCGTTGCGCTGGGCGACCAGGGCGCCGGTCGCCGCGTCGGGACGCGCGACGTACTCGACCTGCTTGGCGACGTCGATCACCACTCCGACCGCGATCTCGCCGTCGACCTCGGCGGCGATCGAGACGGCGTACTGCGGGATGCCGTAGAGGAAGTTCACGGTGCCGTCGATCGGGTCGACGATCCACCGGACGCCGCTCGTGCCCTCGACGTCGTCGCCCTCCTCGCCGAGGAAGGCGTCGTCGGGCCGCCGGGCGGCGACCCTGGCGCGGATCAGCGACTCCGAGGCCCGATCGGCCTCGGTGACGACGTCGATGGCGCTGGACTTCGTGGCCGCCACGACGGCCCCGGCACGGGCTCGGCCCCGCACGAGGTCGGCCGCCTCACGGGCCACCTCGAGAGCGAGGTCGGCCAGCTGCGCCAGGAGATCGGGGTCAGCGCGGGTCATGCGTCCTGACCGCACAGCGCGGGACGCTCGCCCCGCGGGTTGGCGCAGCAGCCGACCGGGCACTGGTTCCACATCGGACCGATGCTCCCGACCGACGCGGGAGCGGCAGGCTCGCCCGACTCGATCGCCGCGCGCTCCAGGAGCAGGTCACGCACCATGGCGACGAAGCGCGGGTCGACGCCCGGGGTCGCCGCCCGGCGAGCCGGCAGTCCGAGGCGCTCGGCCGTGGCGAGGGCCTCGGTGTCGAGGTCGTAGATGACCTCCATGTGGTCGGAGACGAAGCCGATCGGCACCATCACCACGGCCGAGGCCGACGGTCCCGCGGCCTCCCCCTCACCGGCGAGCGCCTCGAGGTGGTCGTTGACGTCGGGCTCGAGCCACGGGGTCTGCGGCGAGCCGGAGCGCGAGCAGAAGACGAGGTCGTGCTCGTGGTGACGGCCGGTCTGCTCGGCGATCCGGTCGACCACGACCTGGGCGGCGCTGCGGTGCTGGGCGACGTACGCCCCGCCACCCAGCTCGGGTGGGCCGCTGCCGTCGTTCATGGCCGTGGGGATGGAGTGCGTGACGAACACGATCCGGGCGTCGTCACCCAGCCCGTCGGGCAGGTCAGCCAGCGAGGCCAGGGTGGCGTCGACGACGGGCTCGAGGAAGCCCGGGTGGTTGAAGTAGTGGCGCAGCTTGTCGAGGCGCGGGGCGCCCTCGATGCCGTCGACGGCGTCGTAGAGGTTCTCGCGGTACTGGCGGCAGCTCGACCACGAGGAGTAGGCACTGGTGACGAAGCAGGCCGCGCGGGTCACGCCGTCGGCGGCCATCTGGGCGACGGTCTCGCGCAGGTAGGGGTCCCAGTTGCGATTGCCCCAGTAGACCGGGACGTCGATGCCGTGCTCGGCGAAGTCGGCCTCGAGGGCAGCCAGGAAGGCGCGGTTCTGGTCGTTGATGGGCGAGCGGCCACCGAAGAGGAAGTAGTGCTCGCCGACCTGCTCGAGTCGTTCCTTGGGGATCCCGCGTCCGCGGGTGACGTTCTCGAGGAACGGCACGACGTCCTCGGGCTTTTCGGGTCCACCGAAGGAGACGAGGAGCAACGCGTCATAGGGATCAGTCACTCGCTCATCGTAGGGGCGCCGGGTCACCCCTCAGAGGGGGCCGCACCCCTAAGATCCGGAGATGCTCGCGATCTACCGTCGGATCCTCGGTGAACCCGGAACTGCGCTCTTCAGCGCGACCGGGCTGGTGGCGCGGCTGCCGATCTCGATGGTGGGCCTCGGCATCGTCCTGCTGGTCGAGGCGCGCACCGACTCCTACGGGTTGGCCGGACTGGTCTCGGGCGTCACCCTCGCGTCGAACGCCGCCCTGGCGGTCCCCCAGGCCCGGTGGACCGACCGCCTCGGGCAGTCGCGGGTCCTCCCGGTCGCCATCACGATCTGGGGCGCTGCGCTGGCCGGCCTGATGTGGTCGGTCGAGCAGAGCCTGCCCCTGGCTGCGACGTTCGCGTTCGCTGCCGTGACCGGCGCGGCGCTGCCGGCAGTCGGCAGCTGCGTGCGTGCCCGCTGGTCCTACGCCCTGGCCGACAACAACCAACGCCAGACCGCCTTTGCGCTCGAGGCGGTGGCCGACGAGACCGTCTTCATGACGGGGCCGATCGTCGTCACGCTGCTGGCCACCGCGGCGCACCCGCTGGCGGGGCTGACTGCCGCTCTGGTCGCCGGCGTGGTGGGCACGCTCGCGCTGAGCGCCCAGCGCAGCACCGAGCCGCCGCCGCACCCGCGTGTGGTCGAGCGAGATGCGCGGCCCCGCATGCCGTGGGCGACGATCCTGCCGCTCAGCATCGTCTCGCTCGCGCTCGGCGCGCTCTTCGGCGCCGCGGAGGTCACCACCGTGGCCTTCAGCGACGAGCAGGGCGCCACGGCGTACGCCGGTCCGCTGCTGGCGGTGTGGGCTGCGGGCAGCCTCATCGCCGGCGTGCTCACCGGCGCGCTCACCTGGCGCCGTACCGTCCTCCAGCGGCTGCGGATCGGCGCTGCGGCGATGACCCTCACCATGCTGCCCCTCGCGCTGATCGACTCGCTGTGGGCGATGGCCGCGGCGCTCTTCGTCGCCGGGTTCGCCATCGCGCCCACCCTGATCGCGACGATCTCGCTCGCCGAGGCGTGCGTCCCCCCGGCGAGACTCACCGAAGGACTCGCGTTCCTCCAGACCGGCATGGTCGCCGGCGTCGCGCCGGGAGCGGCCTTCGCGGGACTCGTCGTCGATGCACGAGGCGCCTCCACCGCCTACCTCGTCTCGGCGGCGGGTGGTGCCATCGCGCTCGTCGCTGCGCTGCTCACGCGAGTCACCGGGGTCGTCGGCGCGGTTCCGAACCACGGCGCGGTGCACGAGCAGCACTCCCCCGCTGGCGTAAGGTCGGACGAAACACAAGGACAGGCACCGATCCCCGGCACCACCCGGCGAACGAGAAGGCAGACACCCCCATGACAGGGCACGAGGCGAGCACCACGGTCACCACCGCGACCGACACGCCGCCGCACCAGGCGTACGGGCCTCCCTCGCCGCTGTCGATGACCGGAGTCAGCCGCGACGGGGCTGCCTTGCTCCTGTCGGACCAGACCGGCGCCCCGTTCCTCCTCGACATCACCCCAGCACTTCGCGCCGCGCTCCGCGGCGACGCTTCTCGCATCGGCAAGGTGGAGACCACGATGGACAGCACCCTTCGTCCCCGCGACATCCAGGCACGGATCCGGTCCGGTGAGAGTGCCGCGGCGGTCGCCGAGGCCGCCCAGACGAGCGTCGACAAGATCATGGCGTTCGCCGGCCCGGTGCTCGCCGAGCGCCAGCACGTCGCCGACCGCGCGCAGCGCTCCAACCTGCGCCGTCCCGTCGGCGAGTCCGCCGGCACCACCCGCACCCTCGGCGACGCCGTCGCGGCCCACCTGCGCTCGTGCAACGTCGACCCGGAGGCAGTCACCTGGGACGCCTGGCGTCGCGAGGACGGCCGTTGGTCGCTCGTCGCCGACTACGAGCTCTCCCTGCGCACCGGCTCGGCGCACTTCACCTTCGACACCCCCGGCAACTACGTCATGCTCGACAACGAGGACGCCCGCTGGCTGGTCGGTGAGTCGGTCGCGAGCCCGGCCCCGGCCCGCGACGACCTCCAGGGCGCCCGCGAGCGTCGTCTGACCTCCGTGCCCGCCGACGAGCTCGCCCTCGGCGACGATGCGATCGGACTCGTCCACGAGGACGCCGCAGCTCCGGAGCCGGAGCTCGAGGAGCCGGTGCTGCCCCTCGACGCCTTCTTCGCCGACGAGCCCAGCCCCGAGCCTGCGACCGAGACCGTTCCCGAGGCTGAAGCTGAGCCTGTCGTGGAGCCCGTCATGGAGGCTCCGGCCGAGCCGGTCGTCGTCCACGAGGAGGCTGCCGACGAGCCCGTCGAGGAGCCCCCGGCACGGCGCGCGGTGGCGAAGAAGAAGGGCCGGGCCTCGGTCCCGAGCTGGGACGAGATCATGTTCGGCCCCAACGACGGCTGAGTCGGCTCACCCCCTGCCCAACCGGGGTGCTCAGGACGTATCCTCCGCGCATGTCCTACTTCGTGACCGGCGCAACAGGCTTCATCGGGCGACACCTCGTTCAGGAGCTCATCGATCACCGCGAGGGCGAGATCTTCGTCCTGTGCCGGCAAGGCTCGATGGGTCGTCTCGAGACCCTGATGCGTCGATGGGGCTCGAACCGGGTCGTGCCCGTGGTGGGCGACCTCTCCTCTCCCCACCTCGGCGTCGACCAGACGTGGATCGACGCGCACGCGGGCCGGATCGACCACTTCTTCCACCTCGCCGCGATCTACGACATGACCGCCGACGACGCCACCAACGAGACCCTGAACGTGGGCGGCACGCGCCACGCCGTCGAGCTCGCCGGCGCGCTCCGGGCCGGCTGCTTCCACCAGACCTCCTCGGTCGCTGCCGCTGGTGAGTTCCGTGGCCGGTTCGACGAGACGATGTTCGAGGAGGGCCAGCACCTGCCCTCGCCCTACCACCGCACCAAGTACGAGTCCGAGAAGATCGTGCGCGACGAGGCTCCGACGCTCGGCGTCCCGTGGCGCGTCTACCGGCCCTCGATCGTCGTCGGGCACTCCCAGACCGGTGCGATGGACAAGGTCGACGGGCCCTACTACTTCTTCGGGCTGATGAAGGCCATGCGCGACCGGCTGCCCGCCTGGCTGCCCATGGCCGGCATCGACCTCGGCGACACCAACGTCGTGCCGGTCGACTACGTCGCGAAGGCCATGGACCACCTCGCTCACGCGCCCGGGCACGACGGCGAGACGTTCCACCTCGTCAACCCGGAGCCGCAGCCGACGGTGCAGATGATCAACACCTTCTGCAAGGCCGCCGGGGCGCCCCAGTTCGCCACCCCGCTCGACCGGAGCATCGCCCGGGCCACCGCGTTCGTGCCCAAGCCCCTGCGCCCCGGCTCGGTGATCAACACGCTGGTGCGCAACAAGGCCGTGCAGGTGCTGCTCGACCAGACCGTCGGCCGCGCCGGCATCCCGGCCGAGGTGCTCGCGCACACCGGCTTCTCCGCCGTCTTCGACTCCACCCGCACCGAGCGAGCGCTGGCGGGATCGGGCATCGCCGTGCCCGACCTCGAGAGCTACGTCCGCACGCTGTGGGGCTACTGGGAGGAGAACCTCGACCAGTCCACGGCCCAGGACTCCAAGACCTGCAAGGCGCTCGCCGGCAAGCACGTCGTGATCACCGGCGCCTCCTCCGGAATCGGACAGGTCACCGCCCTGAAGGTCGCCCAGGCCGGCGGCATCCCCGTGCTGGTCGCCCGCGGCAAGGACAAGCTCGAGGAGACGCGCTCCACGATCGAGATGCGCGGCGGAACGGCGCACGTCTTCCCCTGCGACCTCTCGGACCTCGACGCCATCGACCGGCTCTGCGAGCAGATCGCCACCGAGCTGCCCACCGTCGACTTCGTCGTCAACAACGCCGGGCGCTCCATCCGCCGTTCGCTGCGGCTCTCGACCGATCGTTTCCACGACTTCGAGCGGACGATGCAGCTCAACTACTTCGGAGCGATCCGTCTGATCATGGGGCTGATGCCCGCGATGCAGAGCCAGAGGTCCGGCCACATCGTCAACATCTCCTCCATCGGCGTGCAGACGAACCCCCCGCGCTTCTCGGCGTACGTCGCCTCCAAGTCCGCGCTCGACTCGTGGAGCAACGTGGTGGCCTCGGAGGTGGTCGGGGACGGCGTCACCTTCACCAACATCCACATGCCGCTCGTGCGGACGCCGATGATCGCGCCCACCAAGCTCTACGACAAGTTCCCCACGATCTCGCCGGCCCAGGCTGCCGACATCGTCATCTCGGCCATGGTCGACCGCCCGCACGAGATCAACACCGCCCTGGGCAACGTCGGGGCCGTCATGCACACCGTGGCGCCCAAGCTGGCCTTCCGGATCCTCAACATGGCCTACCACGTGTTCCCCGACTCCGCGGCGGCCAAGGGCGAGGGCGCGAGCGGCGGCACGCGCGAGAGCGAGCAGATCATGCTGGCCAAGGTCTTCAAGGGGATTCACTGGTAGTGCCGGCCTCACCGGCACTGCCAACGTGGATCCGGTTGAGCAGACGACGGCCCCTCGGAGCGAAGCGACGAGGTGCCGATCGGATGTCGAGACCCGGTGACTCTGCAGGCAGCCTTGACCTTCAGCGGCACTCGGAGCCCGTGGCGACCGGCCGTGACGCGTCGGCCGACCACTCGCTCCAGCTGCCCGGGTAGAGCCGAGCCCGCACGCCGACGAGCTCGAGCGCGATCAGGTCGTGCACCGCGGTGACGCCCGACCCGCAGTAGACGGCGACGTCGGCGCCGGGCACAGCGCCGACCGCGGCGTACAGCTCGCGCAGCTCGGCAACCGGACGGAAGCGACCGTCGTCGCCCAGGTTGGCGGAGGTGGGCACGTTGCGAGCGCCGGGGACGTGCCCGGCGACCGCGTCAACCGGTTCCTCCTCGCCGCGATACCTGACCCCGGCGCGCGCGTCGACGAGGACCTCCACGTCGAGGAGGCCACCGGAGTCGACGACGTCGGCCGCCCTGCCGGGTGAGACGCTGAAGTCACCGGCCGCGCGTTCCTGCGAGGAACCCGTCTCCACCGCGCCGCCGTCAGCGACCCAGGCCGCCCAGCCCCCGTCGAGCAGACGCACGTCTCGGTGACCGTGGTGGCGCAGCAGCCACCAGCAGCGCCCGGCCGCCAGACCCTGCCAGTCGTCGTAGACGACGACCGGGCGGTCGGCGTTGACTCCGCTGCGGCGCAGCGCTGCCTCGAGCACTGCCGGGTCGGGCAGCGGGTGCCGGCCGCCGTCCACGCCGCCCGGGGGCGCCGCGAGGTCGGTGTCGAGGTCCACGTACGCGGCAGTCGGCACGTGCCCGGCGGCGTACTCCTGCAGACCGGCCGGGCCTCCGAGTCGGTAGCGCACGTCGAGGATCGTGGGTCCGACGCCCGAGGCCATCAGGTCGCTGACCTCGCGCGTCGAGATGAGGGGATTCACGACGCCAGTGTGCCGGTTGCCCGGACCAGACCGCACGGCTTGAATTTTTGACAATCATTCTCAACTCCCTGAGAATGATTCTCATGCGCCACTCACTTGCCCTCGGCCTGTCGACCACGTTGCTGGCCGCCACCGGCTGCTCCGCACTCGGGGACGAGAGCGCGGACGGCGTCCAGGTCGCCGCCGCCTTCTATCCCCTGGAGTACGTCGCCGCACGCGTCGCCGGCGAGCACGCCGAGGTCGTCGCCCTCACGACGCCGGGCCAGGAGCCGCACGACCTCGAGCTGACCATCAGCGAGACCGCCGACCTCGCCCGCGCCGACCTGGTGATCTACGAGGCCGACTTCCAGGCCGCCGTCGACGCTGCGGTCGAGCAGAACGCGACCGGGGAGGTCCTCGACGCAGCCGCGGTGGTCGGGCTGCTGCCCGTCGCGGACGAGGACCACGCGGACGAGGAGCTGCACACCGCCGACGACGGGCACGACCACGAGGGCGGGCTCGACCCGCACTTCTGGCTCGACCCGCGGCGGATGGCGACCCTGGGCGACGCCGTGGCCGAGGCCCTCGAGGAGATCGACCCCGATCACGCCGACGACTACACCAGCAACGCCGCCGCACTGCGCACCGACCTCGAGGCCCTCGACGCCGGCTTCGAGGCCGGACTCGCCGACTGCGAGCGCACGACCGTCGTCGTGTCGCACGACGCCTTCGGCTACCTCACGCGCTACGGCCTGGAGTTCGCACCCGTGGCAGGCCTCTCCCCCGACGCCGAGCCCTCTCCCGCCGGTCTCCGGGACCTCCAGCTGCTGATCGCCGACGAGGGCGTCACCACCGTCTTCAGCGAGCGGCTGGCGAGCCCCAAGCTCACCCAGTCCCTGGCCGACGACGTGGGAGTGACGACCGCGATCCTCGACCCGATCGAGGGCCTGTCGGACGAGACCGCCGATGAGGACTACCTTTCTCTGATGGAGCAGAACCTGACCTCCCTCCAGGAGGCCAACGCGTGTCGCTGAGCCCGACCACACCGGTGCGCCTCGTGGACGGCGCCGTCGCGATCGGCGGACGTCCCGTGCTGCGCGGGATCGACCTCACCGTGCACACCGGTGAGTTCGTGGCCCTGATGGGTGCCAACGGCTCGGGCAAGTCCACGCTCGTGCGGGCGCTCACCGGGCTGCGTCCCCTGAGCCGAGGCGAGCTCACCCTCTTCGACACCCCCTTCGACCGCTTCCGGGAGTGGCACCGCATCGGTTTCGTGCCGCAGCGCAGCAGCGCCGCGTCCGGCGTGCCCGCCTCGGTGCGCGAGGTCGTGGCATCGGGGCGGCTGACCCGGCGGCGTCTCCTGCGTCCTCTCTCGAAGGTCGATCGGCGGGCGATCGACGACGCCCTCGAGCTCGTGGGTCTGACCGATCGGGCGCGCGACGGCGTCAGCAACCTGTCGGGCGGGCAGCAGCAGCGGGTGCTCATCGCGCGGGCGCTGGCCGGCGACCCCGACCTGTTCTTCCTCGACGAGCCGACCGCCGGCGTCGACCTCCCCAACCAACAGGCCCTCACCGATGCCCTCGCGGCGCTCAAGGCCCGAGGCGTGACGATCGTCCTGGTGGCCCACGAGCTCGGCCCGTTGAAGGAGCTCGTCGACCGCGCCGTCGTCATGCGCGACGGTCGCATCGCCTACGACGGCGCGCCGATCGCCGACCAGGCCGTCCACGAGCCGTGGCTGGGCGAGACCCACACCCACCATCACCCGGACGACTCCGACGCACGTCGCCGCGACCACG
>NZ_JAXMNS010000098.1:0-10239 GCF_034670285.1 Nocardioides sp.
CCGGCCTCGACGAGGCCGTCTGCGGCGTCGACGCCGACGGATACAGCCCGGTCGACACGATGGGCACCGCCCAGCTCACCGGCGAGATCCGCCGCCGGGTCCAGGCCCTCGACCCCGCCGCCGTCGTACGCCGCAACGCCAAGGCCGAGAAGGCCCGCCGGGTCACCATCCGCCCCACCCCCGACACGATGGTCTACCTCAACGGGCTCCTCCCCGTCGCCCAGGGCGTTGCCGCCTACGCGGCCCTCACGACCGCCGCCGCCTCCCTGATCAGCCAGGGCGACGAGCGCAGCAAAGCCCAGATCATGGCCGACCTCATGGTCGAACGCCTCACCGGACAAACCGCCGCCGACGACGTCGCCGTGACCATCGACGTCGTGATCTCTGATCAGGCCCTCCTCGGCGCCGGCCACGAATCCGCCGTCCTGCCCGACGCACCCGGTGCGCCCACGATCCCGGCCCAGGTCGCGCGCAACCTCGCCGCCCACACCCTGTCCTCACCCACCACGTCCTGGGTCCGCTCGCTCTACGCCGACCCCACCGGACGCCTCGTCGCGATGAGCACCCGTCAACGCTTCACCACCGACGGCCTCGCCGACCTCCTCAAGCTCCGCGACCAAGGAATCTGCCGCACCCCCTGGTGCGACGCCCCCATCCGCCACACCGACCACATCACCCCCGCAGCGGTCGGCGGGCAGACCACCGAGAGCAACACCCAGGGCCTCTGCCAGGCCTGCAACTTCGCCAAGCAGGCCGATGGGTGGAGCCACAGAACCGTCCACGACGACGCGGCAGACCGGCACACGGTCGAGACCACCACCCCCACCGGACACCGACACCGATCCCGCGCACCCGCCCCACCCACACCCGCACGCACCCGACAAGGCGCGCGACGACGCCCCGCCCTCACGCTCTACTACCCCGCCTTCGACATCGACATCAGTGAGGACCCGAGCGCCGCGTAGGCTGGCACCAGCATGAGTACGCCGTCAGAACAGCCAGGCCAGCACCGACTCCTCGAGGGCCTCAACGAGCCCCAGCAAGCCGCCGTCCAGCACGCCGGAGCACCACTGCTCGTGGTCGCCGGCGCCGGCTCGGGCAAGACCCGGGTCCTGACGCGCCGCATCGCCTGGCTGATCTCCGAGCGCAAGGCGCACCCCGGATCGATCCTGGCGATCACCTTCACCAACAAGGCCGCGGCCGAGATGAAGGAACGCGTCGAGGAGCTCGTCGGCAAGCGCGCCCGCATCATGTGGGTCAGCACCTTCCACTCCGCCTGCGTGCGCATCCTGCGCAAGGAGTGCGGGCTGCTCGGCTACAAGAGCAACTTCTCGATCTACGACGCAGCCGACCAGAAGCGCCTGATGGCGCTGGTCATCAAGGACCTCGAGCTCGACCCGCGGCGCTTCCAGCCCGGCCCGGTGCTCCACTGGGTCAGCAACCAGAAGAACGAGCTGCGCGACCCCGAGGACGCCACCAAGGACGCCAAGAACTCCCTCGACGAGACCTACGCGGCGGCCTACACGACCTACCAGCGGCGGCTGCGCGAGGCCAACGCCCTCGACTTCGACGACCTGATCATGAGCACCGTGCAC
Organism: Nocardioides sp.; assembly: GCF_034670285.1. GTDB lineage: Bacteria > Actinomycetota > Actinomycetes > Propionibacteriales > Nocardioidaceae > Nocardioides. Next base: position 1,596 of record NZ_JAXMNS010000098.1, read on the forward strand.
CTGCTCCAGGCGTTCCCTGCGGTGCGCGAGACCTACCGGCGTCGGTTCCGCCACGTGCTCGTCGACGAGTACCAGGACACCAACCACGCGCAGTACGCGCTGATCCACCAGCTCTGCGCCGACAACCCCGAGCAGGCCGAGGACGAGCGCGTCGAGCCCGCCGAGCTGATGGTGGTCGGCGATGCCGACCAGTCGATCTACGCCTTCCGCGGAGCCAACATCCGCAACATCCTCGACTTCGAGCAGGACTTCCCCAACGCCGGCTCGATCCTGCTCGAGCAGAACTACCGCTCGACCCAGACGATTCTCACGACCGCCAACGCGGTGATCGGCAACAACAAGGGCCGCAAGGAGAAGCGGCTGTGGTCGGATGCCGGCGACGGCGACCGGATCGTCGGCTACGTCGCCGACGACGAGCGCGACGAGGCACGCTTCGTCTCCGAGGAGATCGACAAGCTCACCGACGACGGACTTCGGGCCGGCGACGTCGCGATCTTCTACCGCACCAACGCCCAGTCGCGGGTGTTCGAAGAGGTCTTCATCCGCACCGGGATGCCCTACAAGGTCGTCGGTGGGGTGCGGTTCTACGAGCGCAAGGAGGTCCGCGACGCGCTCGCCTACCTGCGGATGCTCGTCAACCCCGACGACCAGGTGAGCCTGCGCCGGATCCTCAACGTGCCCAAGCGCGGCATCGGCGACCGCGCCGTCGAGTGCGTCAACGAGCTTGCCAACCGCGAGCGGATCACCTTCTGGGAGGCGCTGCGCCGTGCTCAGGAGGCCCCGGGCATCGCCACGCGCAGCCTGACCAACATCCGCGGCTTCGTGGCCCTCGTCGAGGAGCTGCAGTCGATGGTCGACGCCGGTGAGCGCGCGGACGTCGTCCTCGACACCGTGCTGGCCCGCTCGGGCTACCTCGACGAGCTCGAGGCCTCCGACGACCCGCAGGACGCCACCCGGGTCGACAACCTCGGCGAGCTCGTCGCGGTCGCGCGGGAGTTCTCCGAGGATCCCGTCGCCGGGCCGAGCGCTGACCCGGCCGACGTCGACGCCGGGCAGGTCGTGCCGGGGCTCGCGGACTTCCTCGAGCGGGTCGCCCTGGTGGCCGACACCGACCAGATCCCCGACGAGCCCGACCCCGACGCCCCCGAGGACCAGGGGATGGTCACCCTGATGACCCTCCACACGGCCAAGGGCCTGGAGTTCCCGACCGTCTTCCTCACCGGCCTCGAGGACGGGATCTTCCCGCACTCACGAAGCCTGGGCGACCAGGTCGAGCTGGAGGAGGAGCGGCGCCTCGCCTACGTCGGCATCACCCGCGCCCGTGAGCGCCTCTACATCTCGCGGGCCGTGGTCCGCTCGGCCTGGGGCGCGCCCGCGCACAACCCGGCCAGCCGCTTCCTCGACGAGCTGCCGATCGACCTGATCGACTGGAAGCGCACCGAGGCCGCCCAGACCAGCTGGAGCCGCCCCGACCTCGCCTCCGGCTCGCCGGCCTACACCGGCTTCGGTCAGCCGACCGCTGCCGGGCGCCGCAACTTCTCCTCCGCCGCCGCGCGAGCAGACGCCGCGTCCAAGGCGAAGCCCGCCCGCGCGGTCCCGAACCTCGACCCGGGTGACCGGGTGGTCCACGACAGCTTCGGGCTCGGCACCGTGGTCTCGCTCGAGGGGCAGGGCGACAAGGCCTCGGCCTCGATCGACTTCGGGTCCGAGGGCGTCAAGCGACTCCTGCTCCGCTACGCCCCGGTGGAGAAGCTGTAGGCCGGAGCTCGCTCCGGCCTACAGCTTCATCGGTCGTCGAGTAGCCCGGCCGAGCGACGCAGTCGCGGGCCGGGTGTATCGAGACGTGGTGAGTCGGTGGCGTACGGCGGGGCGGGGTGCGTCTCGATACGTCGGCGTCTCGCTTCGCTCGTCGGCCGACTACTCGACGACCAGGGCAGTGGGTCGGCCGACTATTCGACGACCGGGGCAGTGGGTCGGCCGACTACTCGACGACCCGGGCAGTGGGTCGGCCGACTACTCGACGACCTGGGCGGCGGGTCGGCCGACTACTCGACGACCAGGGTGCCCTGCGTCAGAAGCTGGCGCCGTTGACGACCATGGCCGCGTACGGGTCGACCGGGTCGCCGCCGCCGGGGCGGACCTCGACGTGCAGGTGCGAGCCGGTGACGTTGCCGGTCGAGCCGACGGTGCCGATCACGTCGGAGGCGGCGACGCGCTCCCCGACGGAGACGTACTGGCTGGTCTGGTGGGCGTACCAGATCTCGGTGCCGTCATCGAGGGTGACGACCGTCTTGTTGCCGTAGGCGCCGTCGTAGCCGACGAAGGTGACGACGCCGCCCGCAATGGCGCGGATCGAGTCGCCGGTGTTGCCGTTGAAGTCGAGACCGGTGTGATAGCTCGCCCACAGGCCGTACTGGCCGTAGCGGGCGGTGAGCACGACGGGGGAGAGGGGCTGGACCCAGCGGTTGTCGGCAAGCTTCTTCGCCTGCTCCTCGACCTTGGCCTGCAGCTGGCCGAGCGCCTCGTTGCGTACCTCGACCTGAGCCTCGGCGGCTTCGGCGAGCTCCTCGCCGGCGGCCTGCTGGAGCGCCTCGCGAGAGGAGGAGCGGCTGAGGTCGCGGCCACGCATGGTGCCGACGCTGCCGATGCCGCTGACGCCGCTGGCAGCGGTGGCCGCGCGCAGCGAGATGTCGCTGGAGGAGGCCGCGAGCTGGGTCTCGGCGGAGTCGGGGGTCGAGATCACGACACCGCTGATCGCGACGGCGAGGGTGGCGACGCCGAGCAGCAGCGGGGCCGACGGCAGGCCGCGGAAGAGCGGGCCGCGGGCGCCGGCGTGCTTGACGGCCTTGCGCTTGCCGCCGGCGGCCTGTCGGGCCACGACGGGGATCTCGGCGGTGAGGTCGAGGTTGCCCAGGTCCGGCGCAGGCGCCTCGGTGACAGCAGCGCGGACCCGACGCCCGGCATACGGGGTGACCTGCGGGGACTCCGACGTTGCGTTACGCACGGGGCGTTCGGCGCGGTGGTTTCCCATGAGTCAGCAGGCTCCGATGAGGTCGGGGGGTGATGGACGGTGAGCGATCGTCGGGGACGGCGACCGGCAACGACCACAGACAGTAACGGATTGGTCACGGTCTTCGAAATCCGGGTGAGGTTGATTCTGCCCCAAGTCGGGTAGGACCGCAGGAGATTTGCACAACATCTCGGGTGACTGGGGTGGACCGAGTGCCCGACCTGCCGCGAGACAGGACTAAGGTGCCCAGCGGACAAACCCACGAACACACACGGCAGGAGCGGCTCTGGCCGGCTGCCGATCGACAACAAGGAACATGGTGGACCTGTGGATCTGATGGAGTTTCAGGCGAAGGAGCTTTTCGCCAAGCATGACGTACCGGGTGCGCTCGGCATCGTCGCGACCACGCCGGCCGAGGCCCGCGCCGCCGCCGAGAAGCTCGGTGTCTGCGTCGTGAAGGCCCAGGTCAAGGCGGGCGGCCGCGGCAAGGCCGGCGGCGTCAAGCTGGCCAAGACGCCGGACGAGGCCGAGGAGCACGCCACCGCGATCCTGGGCATGGAGATCAAGGGTCTGACCGTCCACCGGGTGCTCATCGCTCCGGCTGCGTCGATCGAGGAGGAGTACTACTTCTCCTTCCTGCTCGACCGGTCCAACCGCCAGTACCTCTGCATCGCGAGCATCGAGGGTGGTGTCGAGATCGAGGAGGTCGCCGAGACCAACCCCGACGCGATCAAGAAGATCGCCATCAACGCCGGCACCGGCGTCGACGAGGCCAAGGCCCGCGAGATCGTCGCCGAGACCGGCTTCCCCGAGGCGCTGGTCGAGCAGGCCGTGACCACCGTGCTCGCGCTGTGGAAGTGCTTCATCGAGGAGGACGCCACCCTCGTCGAGGTCAACCCGCTCGCCCGCCTGGCCGGTGACAAGCTCGAGGCGCTCGACGGCAAGGTCTCGCTCGACGAGAACGCCGAGTTCCGCCACGAGGACCACGCCGCGTTCGAGGACAAGGACGCTGCTGACCCGCTCGAGGCGAAGGCGAAGGCCAAGGGCCTCAACTACGTCAAGCTCGACGGCCAGGTCGGCATCATCGGCAACGGCGCGGGTCTGGTCATGTCGACCCTCGACGTCGTCGCCTACGCCGGCGAGGCACACGGCGGCGTGAAGCCCGCCAACTTCCTCGACATCGGTGGCGGCGCCAACGCGCAGGTCATGGCCGACGGCCTCGACGTGATCCTCAACGACGAGCAGGTCAAGAGCGTCTTCGTGAACGTCTTCGGCGGCATCACCGCCTGCGACGAGGTCGCCAACGGCATCAAGGGTGCCCTGGAGATCCTCGGCGACTCGGCCACGAAGCCGCTCGTCGTCCGCCTCGACGGCAACAACGTCGAGAAGGGCCGCGCGATCCTGGCGGAGCTCAACCACCCGCTGGTGACCACGGTCGACACCATGGACGGCGCGGCCGACAAGGCCGCCGAGCTGGCCAACGCCTGAATCGGACGAGGAACACAACATGAGCATTTACCTGAACAAGGACTCCAAGATCATCGTCCAGGGCATGACGGGTGGGATGGGCTCCAAGCACACCACCCTCATGGTCGAGGCCGGCTCGAACATCGTCGGTGGTGTCAACGCCCGCAAGGCCGGCACCAACGTCGAGCTCGGCGGCAAGGACCTCCCCGTCTACGGCAACGTGGCCGAGGCCATGAAGGAGACCGGCGCCAACGTGTCGGTGCTCTTCGTGCCGCCGGCGTTCACCAAGGACGCCTGCATCGAGGCGATCGACGCGGGCATCGAGCTGCTCGTCGTCATCACCGAGGGCGTGCCGGTCCAGGACACCGCTGAGGTGTGGGCCTACCTCGAGGGCAAGTCCACCCGGATGATCGGCCCCAACTGCCCCGGCATCATCACGCCGGGTGAGTCGCTGGCCGGCATCACGCCGCACACCATCTCGGGCACCGGTCCGGTCGGTCTGGTCTCGAAGTCGGGCACCCTGACCTACCAGATGATGTTCGAGCTGAAGGACTACGGCTTCTCGACCGCCATCGGCATCGGCGGCGACCCGATCGTGGGCACCACCCACATCGACGCCCTGGCTGCCTTCGAGGCCGACCCCGACACCAAGGCGATCGTGATGATCGGCGAGATCGGTGGCGACGCCGAGGAGCGGGCCGCGGCCTACATCAAGGACCACGTCACCAAGCCGGTCGTCGGCTACGTGGCCGGTTTCACCGCTCCCGAGGGCAAGACCATGGGCCACGCCGGCGCCATCGTGTCGGGCTCCTCGGGCACCGCGCAGGCCAAGAAGGAGGCCCTCGAGGCCGTCGGCGTCAAGGTCGGCAAGACGCCGTCCGAGACCGCTGAGCTCATGCGTGAGGTCCTGAAGAACCTCTGACCCACCTCGGTCAGCGCACACGCGCGGATCGCCGGCACTCGTGCCGGTGGTCCGCGCGTCTGTCGTTGTGGGGCGCCGTGCGTCAGTCGGCGGGGGCCGTACGGTCGGCGGCAGCCCCGAAGACGGCGGTCACCGCGGAGAGCACGACCGCGGAGTCCGCAGCGGCCCGCTGCACGCCGGCGAGCGCGGCCTCCGCGGACCGGTCGCTCGCGCCGGAGCCGGCGGCATAGGACAGGTAGACGGCGTTGCGCACCTGCACGACCTCGTAGACCTCGAGGTCAGGCGTGCCGGGGTCGGTGCCCGGCGTGGGCTGACGCGTGAACACGGCGGCCGCCACGTCGTAGCCGGTCTCCCGCTCGGTCGTGACGACGTCGTCGTCCACACAGGCCGCCAGCGCGTCTCGCGCGCTCTGCAGGGCCGCCGCTGCGCTGGGCTCGTCCGCCCAGACCGTGAGCAGTCGGGCACCTGCGCTCTTGGGAGCGGTGTACGACGCCGCGGCCGTGGCAGTGAGCCTCGGGAGCCTCGAGACCCTCGCCGCGGCCGCCTCGAACCCCACCCCGGGGCAGAGCCGGAAGGCGGTCGTCGGCACGTCGTCCACGACCGTGACGGGGCTCAGGTCCTGGTTGGTCTCCGGGTAGTCGGCGGTCAGCGGGAAGCCCGGCGGGACGGCCGTCACCATCGGTCGGGACGAGCTGACGGGTGCGGGTGCCGCGCGTGGTGGCCCGGTGAGGCCGGCCACGAGCGCCACGAGCCCCGCGACGAGGGTGAGCCCGGCGAGGGTGCCGACGACGGCGAGGGCGACGTTGCGCCACCGTGAGCGTTGCTCCCCACGTCGTGGGCGCTCGTGAGACGCAGCCACGCCGATCGCCTCCGACCTGGGGTCGGCGCGCTAGCCCTTGCCGGGCTTGGGCAGCTGCGCGAGCCGGTCCTGGGCACGCTGGGCCAGGGCGACGAACTCCGGTGAGGTGAGGTCGCCGGACGAGGAGGGCAGGAAGCCCAGCTGCGAGACCGCCGTGCCGTTGCGCATGATCGCCATGTAGAAGATGACGGTCCGCGAGTCGGTGACCTCCACGGCCAGGCGCCACACGCTCAGCGACGTGTCGCGGACGTCGGCACCCATCACCCGGTCGACCTCGGTGTTGAGCGCGTCGCACCCGCCGAGCGCGCCCCGGACCGCTTCGACGAGTGCCTCGGCGCGGCCGCCGGGCAGCGAGCCGACCGTCTGTGTGAGGCCGAACTCCGTGGGCAGCTTGGCGCCCGGGATGACGAACGTGCGGGTGGCGTTGTTGGTGAACGCGCGGTCGCGGAACTTCCCGCGGAAGCTGGTGGTGTCGCACGACGACGCCGCGTCGTTGGTGACCGGCTTGCGCGGCTCGGTGCCGACCCAGGGCTTCTTGATCGATCCGATCTGGGGCAGGTCGATCTCCGACAGCATCGACGGGGTGGCGCCGGCGGGGAGCGGGTCGCGCAGGACGACGCCGGCCTTCTTGGTGCCACACGCGCCCGCATCGGGCAGCGAGCACAGCTTCTGCACGGCCCCGGAGAGGAGCCGGCCGGCGGCCGTGCGGGCTGCTGCCCCGTCGTTGTCACCGAGGGGGGAGCTGACGACGGTGGTGGTCGTGTAGACGCCGGTGCGGGCGAGCGAGATGACGTGGCTGCGCTGAGGGTTGCCCCACGACTCCAGCACGATCTGCAGGGACTGGTCGCCCACCTTCTTCGGCGTGGCGGTGGCGAGCAGCTGCACCCGGCCCTGCGTGCAGTCGCCGAACCACGTCGATGCCGTGCGGAAGGCGCGCTTGGCACGGTTGGTCGACGAGGAGGCCTCGGTGAGCTGGGTGGCCTGCACGGCGTCGGTCTGCGCCCGCTTCTTCTTGCCGGTCGCGGTGGTGAAGGTGCGCACGAGCGCGGCGGCGCCGCGCGGGTCGGCGTACCGCTCGAGCTGGCAGGGCAGGACCAGTCCGGTGCCCTCGTCGTTGCCGCTGGTGTCGAGGATCGACCAGCGGCCGTCGAAGCGGGCCTTGAGGTCGGCGGCGCCGAGCATGCTGGTCTCGGTGAGCGTGGGTGGCGGCGGATCGGTCACCCCGGCCGCGGCATCGGTGTCGGTGTCCGGGTCGGGGAGGACCGCGGTGCCCTCGGTGAAGGCGGGGCGGTCGAGGGTGGGCCGGGCGCCGGCGCTGTCGACGAGCAGCGATCCGCTCACCACCAGGGCCGTGACCGCGACCGCCACGCCCACCCCGGTGTGGGTGCGCCGCCGAGCAGCCCCGGCGCGGCGGATGATCGAGGGGCGCGGCCACCGGACGGCGTCGACCAGGGAGGCCGAGACGTCGTCGAAGCGCGGGCGCAGGGCCGACGCGGGGAGGTCGAGCTGGAGCGAGAGCTGGGTGGCGGCGTGCTGCAGCTCGTTCTGCGCGACCTCGAGCGTGACCCCCACCTCGCGAGCCATCTGCGGCATCGAGACGGCGGCGAGCTGGGTGAGGATCATCGTGCGTCGCTGCGACACGCTCAGCTTGCCCAGGGCGTCGAGGGTGGCCTTCACCTCGGTGCCGATGTTCTTGTCGCGGTGCCACACGCGCGCGGTGTGACGTCGCTGCGCCAGGCGCCAGGCGTGAGGACGGACGACGGACTCGGGGTCGTCGAGCAGCGACAGCTTGCGCCAGTGGTGCCAGGCGACGACGAACGCGTCGCGCACGGCGCGGCGCGAGGCAGCCAGGTCGCCGGTGAGGGCGAAGGTCTGCACCAGCAGCCGCTCGCGTGCGTCCTTGTAGAAATCGTCGAACTTCTCGGGGTCTCTCATGACCAGTCCACGGTACCCGGCGTGCCTGTCGCGGCGACGCCGGTCGTCGCGCGAGACTGGTCGGGTCATGACCGCACTGCTGCCACCCCGCGACGCCGACCGCCTGGCCGACCTCTCGACCCGCCGTCCGCTGGTGCTGGTCGCGACCCTCGGCGGCGCTGCCGCGGCGGCCGGAACCCTGCTGGTGTGCCTCGCCGCAGGGGTCGTCGGGTGGTTCCTCGCCGACGGCGGCGCGCACGGAGTGCCTCGCGACGGCCTGCGCACCGGGGCGCTGGCGTGGCTGATGGGACACGGCTCCGGCGTGCGGATCGACGGGGTCCCCGTCGACGTCATGCCGCTCGGCATCACCCTCCTGGCGGCCTGGACGCTGTGGCGCCTGGGCCAGCGCATCGGCGTCGCGATCTCGGGCCACGGACCGGACGTCGAGGAGATCGCCGACGGCCAGCGCGTC
>NZ_JAXMNS010000099.1:0-10179 GCF_034670285.1 Nocardioides sp.
GGCCGCCGCGGCCACCGACGTGCTGTGGCTCAACGAGGGCGGCACCGGCGCCCCGGGGTTCAGCAGCCGGATCCCTCCGCGCCTGTGCGTGGCCCCGCTCGAGGTGTGGGGTCCGATGCGCGACAAGCTGCTCAGCGACAAGACCGTCGTGATGACCTCGGCGACCCTGATGCTCGGCGGCGACTTCGCCAACCTCGCCTCCAACGTCGGGCTCAAGCCGTCCGAGCGGGTCGGTCACCCCGGCGCGGGCGACCTGCCCGACGACGCGCTGCCCTGGACCGGGCTCGACGTCGGCTCACCGTTCGACTACAGCCAGCAGGGCATCCTCTACGTCGCCCGCCACCTCCCGCCGCCCGGCCGTGACGGCCTGGTGAAGGCGCAGCTCGACGAGATCGTCGAGCTCGTCGACGCCGCGCAGGGCCGCACCCTCGGCCTCTTCTCCAGCCGTCGTGCCGCCGAGGCGGCGGCCGAGGAGGTCCGCGCCCGGTTGCCGCACCTCACGACGCTGGCGCAGGGCGAGGCGCAGCTGCCCGAGCTCGCCAAGCAGTTCGTGGAGGACCCCCACACCTGCCTGTTCGGCACGTTGAGCCTCTGGCAGGGCCTCGACGTCCCCGGCGACACCTGCCAGCTGGTGATCATCGACCGGATCCCGTTCCCGCGCCCCGACGATCCGTTGATGAGCGCACGCCAGAAGGCCACCGACGCTGCCGGCGGCAACGGCTTCATGCAGGTCGCCGCCACCCACGCTGCGCTGCTGCTCGCCCAGGGGGCAGGCCGACTGATCCGCACCACCAGCGACCGCGGCGTGGTCGCCGTCCTCGACCCGCGGCTGGCAACGGCGCGCTACGGCGGCTTCCTCAAGGCGTCGCTGCCGCCGATGTGGACCACCACCGACCCCGCGATCATCCGCAAGGCCCTGGCCCGCCTCGCGGCCGGCTGATCACGAGCTGGGGTTCAACGCCGCACGCGCACGCGGATCCGCTGGGTGAGCCCGTCGTCCTTCGGCAGGCCTCGGCACGAGTACGGCGTGTACTGCTCGAAGCACCGTCCGAACCGGGCACTCGCGTTGGCCAACGTCACCTCGACGTGGTGCACCCGACGCGAGCTGAACGGCACCGAGCGCCGCCCGTTGCCCTTCGCCGAGAGCGACACCTCGCGGGTGAACGGCTTGCCACGCGTCGGCACGACCGTGACGGCCGCCAGTGAACCGCGGTGACGGTCGGCCATGTCGAGCACGACGCGCAGCCGCGTGCGCGGCCGGTCGAGGCGGCGCGGGGTGAAGCGGTAGGTCGCGGAGGTGAGGTGGTCGGTCTCGGCGTCGGTGCGGGTGTGCAGCCGCTTCGGGCTGAGAACCATGCTGCCGCGCAGCGGGCCGGTGGGGTAGTGCTCGGCGAGGCCCTCGGCATAGCGCCGACGTGGGTCGCGGTTGGCGATCGAGAAGGCGAGGAACTGCTCGGCCGCGCTCGTGCCGCGGCGCTTCAGCACAGCAGCCACGGCCTGCCACGAGTAGAGGTCCGGTGCGCCCCGGGCGCCGTCCGCCTTGCGCAGCAGATCGAGCACGAGCCGCGGCATCGGTCCCTTCTCGGCGCGGTACTTCTCGGTGAGGAACCGGAGGAAGCTCCACGTGCCGTAGTGGAAGCCGTCGTACACGCCGGAGGTGACGAAGCTGTCCAGGGGCACGAACGGCGCCGTGAGCGGGCTGCGCCGCAGGAACTGCACGTTGTCGTCGATCTCGTCGAAGACCTCGTCCTCGGCCCAGGTGGCCGTCGCCTCGAGGAACCACTGGTCCTCGAAGGCGTCGTAGGCGAACTGGACGGCGTGGAAGTACTCGTGCGCAGCGGTCACGCGCAGGTTCTCCAGAGCGGAGCCGGCGAACTCGGCGTAGTCGTTGTCGAGCACGCAGTAGGCCCAGCGGTCTGCCTCGGACTGTCGGCCCTGGCCCCCGCGCGGGGTCGGCTGGTCGGTGGCGCAGTAGCCGTAGGCGCCTCGGCTGGCGATGTCGGCGAGGTAGACGTCGAAGCGGTCGTCGCCGCCGAGCGAGCGGTCGGGCAGCGGCTCGCGGTAGCCGGCCGCGAGATAGGTGTCGTGGATCGTCGTGAGCTCGCGCACGACGCCGTCGACGTAGTCGGGGACGCCGTTGGCCCCGTCGACGCCGCGGGCGTCCGCCCGGTCGGCCAGGGGTGGCGCGTCGTCCTCGGTGGGCGCGTCCACGTAGTGCACGCACAGGTCGGTGGTGCAGACCGGCGTGGCCTCCTCGACGGCGTACTCGATCGTGAAGCCGTCACCGTCGCTGTCGTCGGTGGGCCGGGCGAGGTAGGCGTCGGCCACCTTGCGGTCGGCCTTGTCGAGGGTGTCGTAGCGCCCGGCGAGGTCGCGGAGCGCCATCGTGATCTCGCGTGCGGGTTCGGACGCCGAGACCGGCACCGGGGTGAAGAGCGACTGCACCGTGGCGAGCGCCGGGTCGAGGCTGTCGACCCCCTCGGTGGGCGGGGTCGGCACCGTGTCGGACGCCGTCGCGGCAGTGCCCGCGGCCAGCGCCAACGTTGTCGCCAGCGTTGTCGCCAGCGTGGAGGCGCGCCGCACCAGGGGCCGGCGGGGGGAGGGGGTCACAGGGGCACGCTATCCAGGCCCCGACCCCCACCCGCCGGCAGCGGCCTCAGAGGCGCGAGCGACCGTCGTACCCGCCCTTGGGCTGCTTGCGGATCCCGAAGAAGTCGGCCACGGTCGGCGCGACGTCGAGGGTGTGGGCGACCGTCGGCGACGCCTTGCTCCGGGGCACCTTGGGGTGGCCGCCGGAGATGAAGAACGGGATCGGCCGGGTGGCGGGGTGGCCGTGGTTGCCGGGGATCGGGTTGCTGCGGATCGGGTCGGGGTCGCTGAAGCGCCAGCCTGCCTTGCAGAACACGACGAGGTCACCGGCCTCGGGTCCGCACCGCATCCAGCGCGACTCGGGGTCCTTGCAGTTGAGGACGCCGGGCGTCGCACGGGCGAGCCGGCGCATCTTCTTCAGCGCCTTCGCCCGCTGCCGCTTCGGGCCGGTCCAGTAGATCAGGTCGGCCCCGCCGTTGTCGGCGATGACGAACTTACCGGCGAGGAACGGGTCCTCCTCGAAGACGCTCGTCAGCGTGATGACGCTCTGCGGCTTCGACCAGTCCATCGAGTGGTCGGCCAGCACGATCACCATCGAGTCCTCCCACTTGCCCGAGGACTTGAGCGCCGAGACGAAGCGCCCGACCTGGGTGTCGGTCGAGAGCAGGGCAGCGCGGCGCGCGGCCTTGAGCCCCAGCGGACCGGTGTAGTCGCTGTGGCCCACCCGGTCGACGTCGCCGAGGTTGACGAACATCAGGTGCGGGTCGAGGTCCTCGAGCATCGCCAGCGCGGCGTCCATCGTGAACTGGTCGGGCGCGTGCTCGGAGACCGGGATGATCGGCGCTGGCTCCCAGCGGTCGGTCGCGCGGGTGCCGAAGATCCCGTAGAGGTACTCCTTGCTGAGCACCGTGCCGGTGCGCAGACCCTTGCGGTTGAGCCGCTCGATGATCGTGTCGGCCCGCATGTCCGAGGGCCGGTCAAGGGTCCGGATGACCTTCTCCTGGCGATCGTAGATCGTGTTGGAGGGCACGCCCGACCGGTCGGGTCGCACCCCGGTCATCATCATCGTGTGGTTGGGGAGCGTCTCCATGATCGGCTTGGCCGACGCCCGCGAGTAGCGGTAGCCCTCGTTGCGCATCGCGAAGAGGTTGGGAGTCAGGCCGCTGTCGATCTCGGAGGGGATGCACCCGTCGACCACGAGCACGTAGGCGCGCTTCTTGGTCGTGCGCAGGTTCTTCCCGGCCGCTGCGGCCGGCTCGGTGGCGACGCCGGTCGCGCCGGTCGCCACGGCTGCGGCCGAGGAGAACACCAGGCCGGCGCCACCGAGCTTGAGGACCGTACGGCGTCCCGCGGCGATCTCGGCCAGCCCGACCTCGTACGGCGTGGGCTCACCCGGCACGCGGGTGGTCGAGAGGGAGTCGTCGCACATCTCAGGCCACCGGCTTTCCGACGCGGGTCACGGTGTTGGTGCCCGACTTCGTCTGGTAGCTCGTCGAGTAGGTGATCGCGGTCTTCTTGTCGGCGCGGTCGCCGATGATGAACCAGTCCATCTGGGCGCGCTTGGCGGTGAGGTCGAGCACCGAGAAGCCGTGGTCGTCGAAGTTGAGGTACTTGATGTAGGGGTTGGCCGCGAGGATGCCGGCCTCGACGACCTCGCTGGTCGTGTGGGCCGGGGTGCCGGTGATGTCCTTGAGGTTGTTCGACGTCACCGAGCTGCACACGAACTCCACGCCCGCCGAGCCGCTGACCGGGTAGGTGCCGGCGTCGTAGGGCAGCTCGCACGCCCAGCCGGAGTGGATGTCGCCGGTGATGAAGAGCGCGTTCTCGACGGAGTGGTCCTTGATGAAGGCGAAGACCTCCTTGCGGTCGGCGGTGTAGCCGTCCCACTGGTCGACGTTGTAGGGCAGGCCGTCGGCCGGGAGTAGGCCGGTGACGTCGTTGACCGGGTCGATGAGGTCGGCCGGCACCGAGCCGAAGGTGACCGGGGTGATCATCACCGGGTTGCCGATCACCTTCCACAGGGCGCTGCGGCGCTGCAGCGACTTCTTGAGCCAGCGCAGCTGCTTGGCTCCGGTGATCGTGCGGTCGGGGTCGTTGACCTCGCCGTCGGGCGTCGGCACCGGGGCCGGGAACGTGGTGGCCACCTGCTCCGAGCGGTAGGTGCGCAGGTCGAGCATGCTGATCTCGGCCAGCTTGCCGAAGCGCAGTCGGCGGTAGAGCCGGTTGCCGTCGCCGAGCTCGGTGGTGTTGTTGAGCTGCACCGGCATCCACTCGTCGTAGGCGCGGTGGGCGCGGGCGCGACGACGCTTGTAGTTGCCCTCGTCGTCCTGGTGGTTCTCGGCGCCCTCGTCGTACTGGTCGTTGGTGACCTCGTGGTCGTCCCACGTCACGATCCACGGGAACTTCGCGTGGGCAGCCTGGAGGTCGGCGTCGCGCTTGTACTGCGCGTGGCGCTGGCGATAGTCGGCCAGGGAGACCATCTCGCGAGCAGGCTCGTGGGGGCGGACGTCGACGTTGGCCTGGCCGAGGCCGTACTGGCCGGGGGCGTACTCGTAGAGGTAGTCGCCGAGGTGGACCACGGCGTGCAGGTCGTTGCGAGCAGCGATCCCGCGGTAGGCCGAGAACCAGCCGGCCTGGAGATTGGCGCACGACACGACACCGAGGCGCAGGTTGCGAGGCGTCGAGCGGCGGCGCGGGGCGGTGCGGGTGCGGCCGACCTCGCTGCGGGCGCCGCGGTAGGTGAAGCGGTAGTGGTACCAGGTGGCCGGCTTCAGACCGCTGACGTCGAGCTTGACCGTGTGGTCACGCGCCGGCCCGGTCGCAAAGGTGCCGCGCTTGACGACCTTGCGGAACGCCTTGTCCTTGGCGACCTCCCAGGTCACCTCGACCTTGGGTCCCTTGCCGGAGCCGGGGGTGCTCGCCGGGGTCGGCGTCACCCGGGTCCAGAGGATCACCTTCCGGGGGCGGGGGTCGCCCGAGGCGACGCCGTGCTGGAAGTAGCGCTTGCCGGCCGGCCCTGCGGCGGCCCGGGAGGCTTCGCCGGCGTTCGCCGTACCGGCGGCGGTGGCCGCCACTGTCGCGAGGCCGGCGGCGGTGCCGGTGGCCAGGACCGTGCGGCGGTCGACGGGCGGGATGATCGAAGAGGTCGTCACACCAGGATTTAACGACGCCGGCCAGCCGAGGTCATGGCCGGGAGTCGTTGGTCGCCTGCCGTTCACCCGCACGTCACGCGCTCAGACGCGCCGGAGCACCGCCGTGACGACACCCAGGATCGTGGCGTGCGTGCCGTCGATCGGGTCGAACGCCGGGTTGTGCGGCAGCAGCCACACCTCGTTGCCCTTGCGCTGGAAGGTCTTGACGGTGGCCTCACCGTCGATCATCGCAGCGACGATCTCTCCGTTGCTGGCGGTCTGCTCCTGGCGGATGACGACGTAGTCGCCATCGCAGATCGCGGCGTCGATCATCGACTCGCCGCTGACCTGCAGCAGGAAGAGCTGGCCCTCGCCGACCAGCTGGCGCGGCAGCGGGAAGACGTCCTCGAAGGTCTCCTCGGCCAGAATCGGGCCACCGGCAGCGATCCGGCCGACGAGCGGCACGTTGGTGGGCGGCTGGGCGATGTCGCCGATGCCGGTCTCGTCGTACGTCGACTCCTCGGCGCTCGACAACGAGCGACGGGCGGCCATCACCTCGGGCAGGAACACCTCGAGGGCGCGAGGCCGGTTGGGGTCGCGCTTGATGTAGCCCTTCTCCTGCAGCGTCTTGAGCTGGTGAGCTACGCTGGAGGTGCTGGTGAGGCCCACCGCGACGCCGATCTCGCGCATGCTCGGCGGGTAGCCGCGCTTCTCGATGCTGGCCTTGATGTGGGTCAGCACCCGCTGATGACGCGGTGTCAGGCCGGTGGCGTCGGGCGGCCCGTCGGGCAGCTCGGCGACGGCGCGCTTGGCAGCGCTCTTGCCGGTGCGCTTGGCGGGGGTGTCAGGAGTCGAGGCCATGAGCTGAGACTGCCAGATCTGACCCGTCCATTTCAAACAGGTGTTCGAACGGCGTGTCGCGTGTCGCGGACGCCGCCGTCTAGCTCTCCTCGCGTTGGGACACTGCCTGCATGACAGACACGAGCAAGAACGGCAGTTGTGTGGTGACCGGCGCGGCGCGGGGGATCGGACGTGGCATCGCCGAACGGCTGGTGGCCCAGGGCTACTCCGTGGTGATCACCGACCTGGACGCCGACCAGGTCGCCCTGACCGCCCGCGAGATCGGAGCCGTGTCCGGCGTCCAGCAGGACGTGCGCGACCCCGAGTCGCACCACCGCGTGGCGCGCGAGGCGCTCACCCACGGCGCGCTGCGAGGCTGGTTCAACAACGCCGGTGTCGGCTGGGACGGTCCGCTCGTCGACCTGGACGACGCGCAGGTGCGGGGCCTGGTCGAGATCAACGTGCTCGGCGTCTTCTGGGGGATGCGCGCCGCGCTGGCGTCGTTCGAACCCGCCGGTCGTGGGGGAGTGCGTGGAGGAGGTGGCGGAGGGGACGTCGTCAACGTCGCGTCGCTGTCGGGGCTGGGTCCGGTGCCGGGGCTGTCGGTCTACGCCGCCACCAAGGCAGCCGTCGTCTCGGCCACGATGTCGGTGTCGCTCGAGGCGCCGAAGGGGGTCGGGGTCCACGCGATCCTCCCGGACGGCGTCGCCACGCCGATGGTGGAGAGCATGAAGAGCGACGGGCTCGCCAAGGCGCTCGTGTCCTCCGGCGGCCGGCTGCTCACGATAGAGGAGATCGCCGAGGCCGCCGTCGACCTGATGGGCTCGCGTCGCGTGCTCCGCACGGTGCCGGCCTGGCGAGGTGGGGCGATGCGGGGCTCGGCGCTGGCGCCGTCGTTGGCCGCCGGTGCGATGAAGGTCTTCGCCGCTCAGGGGCGGCGGGCGCAGCGCCACTGACGCGCCTGGGGAGAAGCCGGGACGGGCCTCGATCGAACAATTGTTCGCTCGAGGCCTTGTTTCGTTCGAACACCTGATCTAGTCTCGTACATGTGTTCGATCGAACGCCTGATCGGATCGCCCCGATGACGTCCACGACGGAGTCAGTCGAGGGGCCACTGTCGGTGGCCACCATTAGACATCGGGGCACACCGCAAGCCTTCTTCCCCAGGAGCTCCCGATGAACGCCACGACCCAGATCCTTCCCGCTGCCGCAGCCCCGATCGGGCACGTCCCCGACTACCGGCTGACGCGCCGTGGCCGCGTGGTCGTGCTCTTCGCCGGCCTCTTCGTCGTGCTGGCGATCGGCGTCGTGTTCGCCGGTGTCTCGCTGGCTTCCGAGGAGCCGCAGCCCACCGAGACCATCCAGGTGTTGCCCGGCGACACGCTGTGGGACATCTCGTCGGATCTCAGCGACGACGGCGACGTGCGCTCCATGATGCGCCACATCGAGCAGCTCAACTCCCTCGACACCGTCTCGCTGACCGTCGGTCAGCGGCTCGAGGTCCCGCTCGGCTGAGCGCACACCAGACGTCGTCGGCCGCTTCGACCCCGGCCGACGATCACACCGAGGGCGGGGCCGTGGGAAGGCGTCCCCGCCCTCGTAGTTTTTCCACGACGTCTCGGCTGGGCTCAGATGAGCGAGGTGTTGATCGCCACCGCGACCAGGGCGGCGATGAGCACAGCCACGATGGCGGCGACGCCGAGCAGCACGAAGTAGTCGTTGTGTGCACTCGGGCTGGTGGCTCGGCGGACGTGGCGGCGGTGCTGGAACCGCGCGCTGCTCGCGGCCTCGAGCGGCGTCCTGCCGGTGACTGTGGTCTCCCAGTCGCAGGCGCACACGATGGAGCGCTCCCACAGGAAGCCGTCGCGACTGGCTCCGCTCAGGGCCGGGGCGTGGCCCGGCTCCAGGGCCACGGTCAGCGGAGCTGCGTTGCTGCGCTGGTCGGGGTGGGCGTCGGCGAAGTGGTTGCCGCGGGCGCGGTCGGAGACGCGAGTCGCCATCTGCGAGCTGGAGGCTGTCGTGGTCAGGCGCCAGCCGCACGAGCACGAGCACGCGGACTCGAAGCGTCCGGGGGCGACGGCAGACGTCGTCACGTCGACGGCGTACCTCATGGCCGACACCCTCCCCCCGGTAGATGCTTGTCCTTTCAAGGTAGCGGCCCGCAGCGCTCGACTCACGCGTGCGCGGTCACCTTGCAGAAACCGAGAGGTTGAGGCTGTGTCCAGGGGGTCGGGGCCTCATGGGTCGGCACGGCCGCGCGGTGCTCGTGGGGGTGGCGTGCTGGTGAGGCCGAGGGCGCGGCTGATCCGGCTGACGAGGATCAGGCCGAGGAACAAGCAGGCCGCCGCTCCGATGGAGGCCAGGGCCAGGAGCCACCAGGCCGCGTCGTCGCCCGAGCGAGCGACGTTGCCGAAGTCGATGGCGGCCATCACGAGATAGCCCCAGGCCACGACGCAGGCGGTCATGGCGAGGGCGAGGCCCAGCAGGGCGGGGCGAAGCGTGCGCTTGGGCCGCGTGCCGACTCGTTTCCCCTGGGCCATCGCTTCATTCTCACCGACGCCGCAAGCCGGGGTCGACACGCCGCTCCGAAGGACTCGCTCGGGTCGCTTTCGGCCCGATCTTGTGGGTCTCCGGGCGGCTGACCTGCGCGTTTGCCGCGCCACGCCCCCTGGTCTCAGGAATGTCGTCCGGACGGCTTGCATCGCCCCGAGATGCGGGCGTAAGGTCACCACAACATCTAGTAGTTACACCGATGTAGTTATCCACATCTAGTTCCACAGATACCACCGGATGACTCACAGGTTTCTGCTTGTTCTCCACAGGGGGAGTGCCCCTCATCCACAGCCAGAGCCCGAGATCCACCCGAGAGGAGGCTCGACACATGCATTGTCCCTACTGCCGGGCCACCGACACCCGGGTCCTCGACTCACGGGTCTCCGACGACGGCGGCTCGATCCGTCGCCGCCGGATGTGCTCGGGCTGTGAGCGCCGCTTCACCACCGTCGAGCTCATGCAGCTCACGATCCTGAAGCGCTCGGGCGCAAGTGAGCCGTTCACCCGCCAGAAGGCAGTGGCCGGCGTCCGCAAGGCCTGCAAGGGCCGCCCGGTCACCGAGGACCAGCTCGCCTGCCTCGGTCAGGACGTCGAGGACGCCTTGCGTCTGGCCGGCGCCGCCGAGATCGCGGCCCACGAGGTCGGCCTGGCCATCCTCGGCCCGCTCAAGCGCCTCGACGAGGTCGCCTACCTGCGATTCGCGAGCGTCTACCGCGCCTTCGAGAGCGCTGACGACTTCATCGCCGAGATCGCCGAGATGCATGCCGACGCGCCTGCGCCGGCCACCCCTCAGCCCGTTCCGACCGGCTGAGCCACCGACCGCCCGGCAGGTAGTGGGGAAGCTACCTGCCGGGCGCACCATCTCCTTCCCGCTCTTCCCAGGCTCACCGGCGAATGTCGGTGGACCCCGCTTGACTCATCACCCGCGCCACCACGCCCCCAGAGGAGAACCCCCAATGACCGAGACCGTCAGCGGCACCGAGAACGCCGCCACCACGGGAAGCACCGGGCTCACCCTCGAGCGCGTCTTCAGCACCGCCGGTGTGCACCCCTACGACGAGCTCAC
>NZ_JAXMNS010000100.1:0-10065 GCF_034670285.1 Nocardioides sp.
CCCGCGCGACTGCGCGGGGGCCCCTCGTCGTTCAGGTCTGGCTCAGGACTTGCCGGCGAGCTCGTCCTCCGACCCGCCGTCCGACTCCTGGTCGAGCTTGGTGCCCATCGCGGCGGCGACGTCGGCGGGCGTGACGTCGACCTCGACGGCCTCCGCCTCGGCATCGATGTCGGTGACCGGCGGCGTGCTGGGCGCGGGCTCGGCGGCGGCCGTGACGTCCACGGCGGCGGGTCCGCCCGCAGGCGCCTTCTGGACGGCCGGCGACGGCTTCGCCTTCGCAGGGGTCTTCTTCGCAGGGGCCTTCTTGGCGGGGGTCTTCTGCTCTGGGGCCTCGGCAGCGGCGGCAGGGGCGCTGGGGGCGCTGGGGGTGCTGGAGGCGCTGTCGGCCGACGGAGTCGACACCGACGGCTCGCGCCCCGTCACCGCACCCACCAGGCGACCGACGAGGGCGAGAGGCAGCTTGGCCACGGACGTGAGGGTCGAGATGATCTTCATGCCCTCACTCAAGCGCGCGCATCCGACGCGGGCGACACCTGCGCGGGTGAGCGCGGTGTGAGGAGCACCACGCTGCGACGTGCCCTGGTGCCCGAAAAACTCTCACGGCCGGCGCGGAACGACCCGAGCCGCTGCGGAGGGTGGCGCATCGAGATGAGCAGGTGCGTCGTGACCGGCAGCCGCGAAGGCCGTGTCGACGGCCGCACGCAGCGCTGGGAGGCCGCTGCGCGGCACCAGCGCGATGGCCGAGCCCCCGAAGCCCCCGCCGGTCATCCGGGCGCCCAGAGCGCCGGCGCCGAGAGCCGCGGCGACGGCGAGGTCGAGCTCGGGGCACGACACCTCGAAGTCGTCGCGCAACGAGACGTGCGACGCCGAGAACAACGCACCGAGCCGCTCCCAGTCTCCGCGCGCGATCGCCGTCGTCGCGTCCCGCACGCGACGGTTCTCGCTCACCACGTGCCGTGCCCGGCGCCGCAGCACGTCGTCGTCCAAGCCCGACAAGGCGTCGAGGTCGGTCTCGCGCAGGGTGGTCACGCCGAGCCGCTCGGCTGCGCTCTCGCACTCGCGGCGCCGGGAGCCGTAGTCGCCGTCGGTGAGCGCGTGCGAGACGCGGGTGTCGATCACGGTGACGACGAGGTCCGCAGCGGAGAAACCAAGAGGGATCGGGGTCAAGGACGCGTCGGCGAAGTCCAGCAGCAGGGCGCTGTCGACGTCGCAGAGCAGCGAGGCGTTCTGGTCGAGCCCGCCGGTCGGAGCACCGACGACCTCGGTCTCGGCGCGACGGCAGACCTCGACCAGCCGGGTGCGCTCGGCGAGGTCGAGGTCGCGCCCGGTGAGCGCGTGCACCGCTACCGCGACCGAGACCTCGAGCGCCGCCGAGCTGGACAGTCCGGCGCCGAGGGGGACGGTGCTGGTCACGTGCAGGTCCAGCCCGGTCGGGACGTCGTACCCGTCCTGCTCGAGCGCCCACAGCACGCCGGCGACGTACGACACCCAGCCCCGGGGCCCCCCGGGCCCGCAGTCGGCCAGGGCGCCGGTCCACGAGTCCGGCTGCTGCTCGCTGCTGATCCTGACCCGCGGCTCCTCGGTGGTCGTGGCGACCGCCAACGTGTCGTGCGGCAGGGCGATCGGCAGGCACAGGCCGGCGTTGTAGTCGGTGTGCTCGCCGATCAGGTTCACCCGCCCGGGGGCGCGGGCAGCAGCGGTGCGTGTCATGCCTCCACCCTAGAAGTGGGCTCACCTCGTATCGTCTGTCGACGTGCGTTTCCTCGACGGCTCCAAGCCCAGCCACGACCTGACCTACGACGACGTCTTCATGGTGCCGGGGGAGTCCGACATCGCCAGCAGGTACGACGTCGACCTGGCGACGACCGACGGCACCGGCGCCACGGTGCCGATCATCGTCAGCAACATGACGGCGATCGCCGGCAAGCGCATGGCCGAGACCGTCGCCCGTCGCGGCGCGATCACGGTCATCCCGCAGGACATCCCGGTGTCGGTGGTCGCGGCGGTGGTCGACCACGTGAAGTCGCGTCACCTCGTCTTCGACACCCCCATCCAGCTCTCCCCGCACCAGACGGTGGCCGAGGCGCTCTCGCTGATGCCCAAGCGGTCCCACCGGGCCGCCGTGGTCGTGGTCGAGGGTCGTCCGGTCGGGCTCGTCACCGACCGTGACTGCCGCGACGTCGATCGGTTCGCGCAGGTCTCGCAGGTCATGCGCGCACCGGCAGTGCTGATCGACGAGCACACCGCGCCGCGTGACGCCTTCGACCGCATCGACCAGGCGCGCGGGGCCCTCGCCATCGCTGTCGACGCCGACGGTCGGCTGGTCGGCGTCGTCACCCGCACCGGAGCCCTGCGGGCCACGCTCTACGCCCCCGCCGTCGATGCTGCGGGGTCCCTCCGCATCGCTGCGGCGGTCGGCGTCAACGGCCAGGTGGATGAGAAGGCGGCGGCGCTGATGGATGCCGGGGTCGACTGCCTGGTGGTCGACACCGCCCACGGTCACCAGGGCCGGATGATCGAGGCGCTGCGCGCGGTGCGCTCCCTCGACCCCCAGGTGCCGGTGGCGGCAGGCAACGTCGTGTCGGCCGCCGGCACCCGTGCCCTGCTCGAGGCCGGGGCCGACATCGTGAAGGTGGGCGTGGGCCCGGGTGCCATGTGCACGACCCGGATGATGACCGGCGTGGGGCGCCCCCAGTTCTCGGCGGTCCTGGAGTGCGCCGCCACCGCGCATGACCTCGGCGGCCACGTGTGGGCCGACGGCGGTGTCCGGCACCCGCGAGACGTCGCCCTCGCGATCGCTGCCGGGGCGTCGTCGGTGATGGTGGGCTCGTGGTTCGCGGGCACCCACGAGTCCCCGGGCGACCTGGTCGAGGATGCCGACGGGCGCGCCTACAAGGTGTCCTTCGGGATGGCGTCGGCCCGCGCGGTGGCCAACCGGACCTCGACCGAGTCGGCCTACGACCGCGCCCGAAAGGGCCTGTACGAGGAGGGCATCTCGTCGTCGCGGATGTACCTCGACCCGGCGCAGCCCGGTGTCGAGGACCTCATCGACCAGATCTGCTCCGGCGTGAGGTCTGCCTGCACCTACGCGGGAGCCGCCAGCCTCGCCGAGCTGCACGAGCGCGCCACGATCGGCGTCCAGTCGGCCGCTGGTTTCCAGGAGGGGCGGCCGCTCGCCACCAGCTGGTGAGTATCAGGAGCGGCTGGAGTTGGCGCTGCGTCCGCGCACGACCCCCACGAACGCCTGCGTGCGCTCGTCGTCGCGCTCGATGAGCCACGCCAGCCCGACCTTCGTGGTCGGGAGGTCGCGGACCTCGCGCTCGACGACGTCCTTGCGGGAGTGCAGGCGTGCCACGGAGCGGGGGAGCAGGACCACCCCCGTGCCCGCAGCCACCGTCTCCACGGCGTCCGCGACGCTCATCGCCGGCCAGGCGAGCTGCTCGGCTCGCGGGGTCCACCCCGAGACATGGGGGACGACGAGCTGCTCGTCGTCGAGGTCGGCGAGCTCGACGGAGTCGTCTGCTGCGGCGACGAAGTGGTCCTTGCCCGCGACGACGACTGCGATCTCGTCGTACAACGGGATGCAGTGGAGCCCGGTCTTGTCGATGGGCAGGCGCACCAGCGCCATGTCGGCCTCGCCGCTCCGGAGCGCGACCTCCTGCTCGTCCTCCGCGACGGGCAGCAGCTCGAGCGGGTCACGTCGTCGCTCGCGCCAGGTGCGGGCCCACTTGTCGGGCGTGGCGCCGGTGACGAACGCGAGACGGAACGGTGCAGGAGAAGCCATGGTCGTGAGTATGGCGCTCTCCCGTAGCGTCGTGGCATGCGCGTCCTGGTCACCGGTGCCTCCGGCTACATCGGCTCCCGTCTGATTCCTGCCCTGCTCGAGCGCGGCCACCATGTGATCGCGACGGGCCGCGACCTCGAGGCGCTGTCGGCGTACGCCTGGTCGGACCGGGTCGAGCACCGCCACCTCGACGTCGAGGACACCGTGTCGGTGCACCTCGCGATCCGCGACGTCGACGCCGTGTTCTACCTCGTGCACTCGATGGGATCGGGGGAGTTCCTCAAGCGTGATCGCGAGGCGGCCGAGTACGTCGCCGCAGCCTGCGCCTACGCCGGGGTCGGCCGGGTGGTCTACCTGTCAGGGCTGGTGCCACCGGGGGAGCTCTCCGACCACCTCCGCTCGCGCCTCGAGGTCGAGGAGATCCTGCTCGCCGGTCAGGTCCCGGCGACAGTGCTGCGCGCCTCGATGGTCATCGGCGGTGGGTCGCTGTCGTTCGAGGTCCTGCGTCGCATCAGCGACCGGGTGCCGGTGGCCGCGGTCCCGTCGTGGATGGACAGCCGCATCCAGCCGATCGCGGTGACCGACGTGGTCGCGCTCCTGTGCGCCGCGCTCGACGGCGAGCCACGCCACAGGGCCTACGACGTCGGCGGCGACGAGGTCGTCACCTACGCCGAGCTGCTCGAGCGGTTCGCCCGCGCGGCCGGGGTCAGCCGTCCCCGGGTTCCGGTGCCCTTCGCGCCGGCCGCAGTCGTGGGCGAGGCCGTGGCGGCACTGACCGGGGTGCCGAGGTCCACGGTGCGCGCGCTGGTGCGGAGCCTGTCCCACGACATGGTCTGCGCCGAGACCGACGTGCACGAGGAGCTGCTCCCCGGCCACGACTACCTGACGATCGACGAGGCGATCACCCGCTCGCTCGCCGCCCGCACAGGGGCCACCGAGCCGGGGGGCGACCTCCAGGGCGAGGCGGCCAGCGACCCGGCCTGGGTCGGCACCACCTGGCGGTTGTCATGACCTGGAAAGGCCGGGATGAGCCACGGGCGTCGTCGCTTCTGGGTGCCGCTCAGAAAACTCTGCGAGCATCTCGGGCATGACAGAGACACATTCGGGCACAATGGATCTGTGATGAGCTCACACGAAGACCTCGCTGACCTCCGGGTCAAGGTCAAGACCATCGACGCCGGCCTTCTGGGTCGGCGCATCCGCCATGCACGTCAGCGCGCCGGGTTGACGCAGGGAGACGCTGCGGGCACCGACATGTCGACCGCCTACATCTCGCGCATCGAGGCCGGCCAGCGCCGTCCCGGTGCCGACCTGCTGATCGCCCTCGCAGAGCGGTTGACGTGCACCCCTGAGGAGCTGCTCGCTCCGGACGACTCGGTCATCACGTTCGACGCCGCGGTCGTGGCGCGGCTGACGCTCGAGCTCGACTACGCCGACCTCGAGCTGCGCACCGGTTCGCCCGAGCTCACCCTCGGTCGCGTCGAGGCGGTGCTGGCGGAGTCCGAGAAGACCACGGCCGTGCCGCCCGAGCTGCGCCACCAGGCGCGACTGCTCCAGGCCCTGGCACGTGAGGCCGTCGGCCCGCGTGCCGACGCCATCGACCTGTTCGAGCGCATCGTGGCCCACGACGCCGACGTCATGCGTTTGCTGAAGGCCTACACCGCGCTCAGCCGCTGCTACCGCGACAGCACCGACTACGCGCGCGCCGCCGACATCGGCGAGCGTGCCGTGGCCGCCCTGGGCCAGGAGCAGCTCGACTCGAGTGCCGAGGGCCTTCAGCTCACCGTCACGGTGGCCTCAGCCCACTTCGAGCGCGGCGACGTCAACCACGCCGTGCGTGTGTGCCAGCGTGCGCTGGAGCAGGCCGAGAACCTCGATTCCCCGGAGGCGCGAGCCGCCGCCTACTGGAACACCTCGATCATGGAGTCCCGCCAGGGGCGGGTCGAGGCCGCTCTTCCGATGGCGGAGAAGGCCCTTTCGCTGCTCGAGGTGGCCGAGGACTCACGCAGCCAGACCCGACTCCGGATCCAGCTCGGTGTCCTGCACCTCCAGTGCGATCCGCCGCTGCCGCTCGAAGCGCTGGAGATCCTCAACCGCGCCGAGGCCGACGGCCGGGTCAGTGGCATCAACGAAGCCGACCGCGCGCGGATCCAGATGGGTCAGGCTCGTGCGCAGTTCCTGCTCGGTGCGCTGTTCGAGGCCTCCGAGATCCTCGACTCGATCCTGGGCTGCGTGGAGACCGAGTCGTCGATCCTCGGTGTCGAGGCGCTGCTGCTCCAAGGCGAGATCGCCGGAGTACACGGACGATCCGAGGACGCGATTGCTCATCTTCGTGCGGCGAGCGAGCAGCTCGCCGAGTACGACGGTGACCACGGGGTTGCCCAGCTGTGGTTCGAGCTCGGGGCATGCCTCGATGAGCACGGCCTCTACCGGGAGGCGGCGCAGGCCTACAAGTCGGCCGGTGCCACGACGGGACTGAGTCGTCCGACAGCTGCTGCTGCGCCGCGGGTCGCGAGCGTCTGAGACGTCAGCAGCACCAGCTGCTGCCGCCGCCGCTCTTGGTCGCGGTGATCGAGGTCTGGCCGGCCGGGGCGTCGACGTTGCTGACGGCACCCGCGCCACCGGCAACGGTGAGAGCGACGGTCAGGGCGAGCAGTGCGGTGCGGATCGTCTTCATGGGGATCTCCTGGGTGCGGGGGTGCCGAGATAGGCGCATTGGGCGGTCAGTTCCTGTCAAGGAGGGTTGACACAGCGCCGATTGTGCCGGATATCCAGGATCTGGGAAGAGGCCAGTTGTGCTGGAGCCGTCCCTGAGGCGGTTCAAATGCTCCCGTTCGCGCGTGCGTTGTGCAGCGTGTCGCGCCACGGCGCAGGCGCCACCAGGTGGCCCGGGGGTGGCGCCGAACCCACTCGCGATGACGCTCGTGGGGCCCGTCTTTGCGGCTGTGCCGGCGGTGGTATCGCCCGGCTTGGAGCGTTCCTCGAAACCCCTCCATGTCGCCTGTGACCTGCGGTAACGTGGTCGACGGACCTCGATGCCGGGCCCGCCGTCCGCGCGAGGAGGGGGCGCTCGGTCGAAGGCGCCCGCAGGTGTGGCAGGTGTCGCGGGCGAGGCTCGCGACAGGCCACGTCCGGACGGTGGCGACCGGTCGTGCGCGCCTCCGTACCCGTTGTGAAGAGGGACTATGCGGATTGCACAGATATTTTCTGCCGACCCACTGGTCTAGACGGATGGTGGGAAATCACCGAACGCCCGCACCGCGGTCGCGATGACCGTGGTGCGGGCGTCCGTGGTGACGCTTCCGGGCCCTGCACTGGGCGGCAGTGTCCGGAATGTGTCCGGGTTCGCGCCGGACTGTGCCTGCCTCAGGCCACGTCGTACCGGTCGAGCTCCATGACCTTGACCCACGCGGCCACGAAGTCGCGCACGAACTTCTCGCCGGCGTCGGCGCTGGCGTACACCTCGGCCAGTGCGCGCAGCTCGGAGTTGGAGCCGAACAGCAGGTCGACCCGGCTGCCGGTCCACACGACCGAGCCGTCGGCCGCGCGAGCCTCGTAGGTGTCGGGGTTCTCCGAGACCTTCGTCCACGTCGCCGACATGTCGAGGAGGTTGACGAAGAATTCGTTCGTGAGGGTGCCCGGGGCCGACGTGAGGACGCCGAGGTCCGACCCGCCGTGGTTGGCCCCCAGCACGCGAAGGCCACCGACGAGGACCGTCATCTCCGGAGCGCTGAGGGTGAGCAGGTTCGCCCGGTCGACGAGCTGGTACTCGGCGGGGAGTCGCTGGCCCTTGCCCGCGAAGTTGCGGAAGCCCTCGGAGGTCGGCTCGAGCCAGGAGAAGGACTCCACGTCGGTCATCTCCTGCGTGGCGTCGGTGCGCCCGGCCGTGAACGGCACAGTGATGTCATGACCGGCGTCCTTGGCCGCCTTCTCCACACCGGCACAACCGGCGAGGACGACGACGTCGGCGAAGGAGACGGCCTTGCCATCGCTCTGGGCTGCGTTGAACGACTCCTGCACGCCCTCGAGCGTGGTGATCACCCGAGCGAGCTCGTCAGGGGAGTTGACGTCCCAGCTGCGCTGCGGCTCGAGGCGGATGCGTCCACCGTTGGCTCCGCCGCGCTTGTCGCTGCCGCGGAAGGTCGAGGCAGAGGCCCAGGCGGTCGAGACCAGCTGCGAGACCGACAGACCGGTCGCCAGGATCTGTTCCTTGAGGGCGGCGACGTCGGCGTCGTCGACCAGCGCGTGGTCGACGGCCGGGACGGGGTCCTGCCACAGCAGCGACTCCTGGGGCACGAGCGGACCCAGGTAGCGCTGGATCGGCCCCATGTCACGGTGCGTCAGTTTGTACCAGGCGCGGGCGTAGGCGTCGGCGAACTCGTCGGGGTTGGCCAGGAAGCGACGCGTGATCTGCTCGTAGACCGGGTCCATCCGCAGCGCGAGGTCGGCCGTCGTCATCATCGGCGGGCGGTCGAGCTCGCCGGTGGTGGGGTTCGGCACCGTGTTGGCGCCGGCGCCGTCCTTGGGCTGCCACTGGTGGGCGCCGGCGGGGCTCTTGGTGAGCTCCCACTCGTAGGCGTAGAGGTTCTCGAGGTACTGCATGTCCCACGTGGCGGGGGTCGAGGTCCAGGTGACCTCGATGCCGCTCGTGATCGTGTCCTGGCCCTTGCCGGCGCCGAAGGTCTGCTTCCAGCCCAGGCCCTGCTCCTCGAGCGAGGCGCCCTCGGGCTCCGGGCCGACGTACTCCTCGGGGTTCGCCGCGCCGTGGGTCTTGCCGAAGGTGTGGCCACCCGCGATCAGCGCAGCGGTCTCCTCGTCGTTCATCGCCATCCGGCCGAAGGTCTCGCGGATGTCGCGAGCCGACCCCACCGGGTCGGGGTTGCCGTTGGGACCCTCGGGGTTGACGTAGATCAGCCCCATCTGCACGGCCGCCAGCGGGTTCTCGAGGTCGCGGTCGCCGGTGTAGCGCTCGTCGCCGAGCCAGGTCTGCTCGGGGCCCCAGTAGACGTCCTCGTCGGGCTCCCACACATCGGCACGTCCACCGGCGAAGCCGAAGGTCGTGAAGCCCATCGTCTCCATCGCCCGGTTGCCGGCGTAGACCATCAGGTCGGCCCACGAGATCGCGCGTCCGTACTTCTGCTTGATCGGCCACAGGAGGCGACGGGCCTTGTCGAGGTTGCCGTTGTCGGGCCAGCTGTTGAGGGGGGCGAAGCGCTGCATGCCGGACCCGGCACCACCGCGACCGTCGCTGACCCGGTAGGTGCCGGCACTGTGCCAGGCCATCCGGACGAAGAACCCTCCGTAGTGGCCCGAGTCGGCAGGCCACCAGTCCTGGGAGTCGGTCATCAGGGCGTCGAGGTCACGCGTCAGGGCCTCGAGGTCGAGGCCGGCGAACGCCTCGGCGTAGTCGAAGTCCTTGCCCATCGGGTCGGCCGTGGCGGGGTGCTTGCGCAGGATCTTGAGGTTGAGCTGGTTGGGCCACCAGTCCTGGTTGCCACCACCCTCGGTGGGGTGCTTGAAGCGGTCGCCCATCGGGCAGCCGCCGGCCTCCTCGGTGTTCATCCCGGCCTCGCGGGTCTGGTGCTGGCTCTCGGTCATGCGTGGACCTTTCGTTGCGGTGGTTGCGATGACGTGTCGTGACTGGTCGAGCAGGTCGACCGGGTCAGGAAGATGCGGGGGAGCCGGCGGTGCAGGCAGGGCACCGGCCCCAGTAGATGACCTCCGCCTCGTCGATGACGAAGCCGTGGTCGTCGGTGGCCGTGAGGCAGGGTGTCTCGCCGACGGCACAGTCGACGTCGGCGATCGAGCCGCAGCCGCGGCACACGACGTGGTGGTGGTTGTCGCCGACGCGGGCCTCGTAGCGGGCCACCGAGTTGGACGGCTGGATGCGACGCACGAGCCCGGCGTTGGTCAGGGCACGCAGCACGTCGTAGACCGCCTGGTGCGACACCTCGCCGACAGCGCCCCGGGCGGCCTCGATGAGGACGTCGGTCTCGGCGTGCGGGTGAGCGTGCACGGCAGCCAGCACGGCCAGCCGCGGACGGGTCACGCGCAGGGCCGCGTCGCGCAGGGACTGCTCGAGCAGTGCGTCGGACGGCATAGGACGACCGTCCCGCATTTTCTTGAACGAGTCAAGAAAGGATGCGGCGCGTCGTCGAAGTGCTCTGGAGGAGTGCCGTGAAATGAAGAAAAGGCCCCGTGGAGCCGGGGCCTTTCCAGTGTCCGAGGGGGGACTTGAACCCCCACGCCCGCTAATGGGGCACTAGCACCTCAAGCTAGCG
>NZ_JAXMNS010000101.1:0-10017 GCF_034670285.1 Nocardioides sp.
GGCCCGCGCCGACGCCGTCTCGGCAGGCGACGTCGCCGACATCCTCTTCACCTCAGGCACCACCGGACGCTCCAAGGGCGCCCTGTCAGCCCACCACCAGAGCATCGGCGTCGCGGCCATGTGGGCCGACCTCGGCGGCGTGCGCTCCGACGACCGCTACCTGGTGGTCAACCCGTTCTTCCACTCGTTCGGCTACAAGATCGGGATCCTCGTGGGGCTGCTGACCGGCTGCACGCTCTACCCCGTCGCGACCTTCGACCTCGACGCCACGATGCGCCTGATCGAGGCCGAGCAGATCACCGTGCTCCCCGGCGCCCCGACGATCTACCAGTCGATCCTCGCCGCCCCGGCCCGTGGCGAGCACGACCTGTCGTCGCTGCGGCTTGCCGTCACCGGCGCGGCCGTGGTGCCCGTCGTGCTCATCGAGCGGATGCGCGAGCCGGCGCCCGAAGGGCTGGGCATCGACCAGGTCGTGACCGCGTTCGGCATGACGGAGGCGGTCGTCGTCACCATGTGCCGCGACGGCGACTCGGCCGAGACCGTCGCCACCACCTGCGGGCGCGCCGTACCCGGCATGGAGACCCGCATCGCCGACCCGAGCGAGGACGGCACCGGCGAGCTGCTCGTGCGCGGTGAGCACGTGATGCTCGGCTACCTCGACGACGCCGAGGCGACGGCCGAGGCCATCGACGCCGACGGCTGGTTGCACACCGGCGACGTCGGGCTGCTCGACGAGCACGGCAACCTGCGCATCACCGACCGTCTCAAGGACATGTACATCTCCGGGGGCTTCAACGTCTATCCCGCCGAGGTCGAGCAAGCGCTGCTCCGCATGGACGGCGTCACCGACGTCGCCGTGGTCGGCATCCCCGACGAGCGGATGGGCGAGGTCGGCAAGGCGTACGTCGTCGCCGGCCACCCAGGCGACCCAGCGCTCACGACCGACGCCGTGACGTCGTTCGCCAAGGAGCACCTGGCGAACTTCAAGGTGCCCCGCCACGTCGAGCTGATCGACGTCCTGCCCCGCAACCTGTCGGGCAAGGTGCTGAAGACCGAGTTGAGAGAGGCCTCCTCCTGATGGACCTGACCCTGTCCGAGTCCGACCTCGCCTTCCAGGCCGAGGCGCGCGCCTGGCTGGAGGCCAACGTGCCCCGCGAGCCGCTCCCGTCGATGGACACCCCCGAGGGCTGGACCCTGCACCAGCAGTGGGAAGCGCGGCTCACCGAGGCCCGGTGGTCGGTCGTGTCATGGCCCGAGGAGTACCACGGACGCGGCGCCTCGCTCATCGAGTGGGTGATCTTCGAGGAGGAGTACTACCGAGCCGGTGCGCCCGGCCGCGTCTCGCAGAACGGCATCTTCCTGCTGGCGCCGATCATCTTCGACCACGGCACCCGCGAGCAGCAGGACCGCTTCCTGCCCTCGATGGCCAGCGGTGAGCAGGTCTGGGCCCAGTGCTGGTCCGAGCCCGAGGCGGGCTCCGACCTCGCGTCGTTGCGCTCCACGGCGCGCCGTGACGAGGACCGCGGCGGCTGGGTGCTCAACGGTCAGAAGACCTGGTCGTCGCGTGCGGCCCTGGCCCACTGGGGGTTCGGGCTCTTCCGCTCCGACCCCGAGGCCCAGCGCCACGCCGGCCTGACCTACTTCCTCTTCCCGCTCGACGCCGACGGCATCACCGTGCGACCCATCGCCCAGCTCGACGGCGAGGCCGGGTTCGCCGAGATCTTCTTCGACGACGTCTTCGTGCCGGACGCCGACGTGCTGGGTGCCCCCGGTGACGGCTGGCGGGTGGCGATGAGCACCGCGGGCAACGAGCGTGGGTTGTCGCTGCGCTCCCCCGGGCGCTTCTGCGCCGCCGCCGACCGCCTGGTCGAGCTGTGGTCGGAGCACGGGGACGCCGTCCCGTCCGCCGCCGACGGGGTCGTGGACGCCTGGCTCAAGGCGCAGGCCTACCGACTCTTCACCTGGGGCACCGTCACCCGCCTCGCCGACGGCGGCGAGATGGGCGCCGCGGGCTCGGTCAACAAGATCTTCTGGTCCGAGCTCGACATCGCCCTCCACGAGACCGCCCTGGACCTCCTCGGCCCGGAGGCGGAGACCGAGTCACGCTGGCTCGACGGCTACACCTTCAGCCTCTCGGGCCCGATCTACGCCGGCACCAACGAGGTGCAGCGCAACATCGTCGCCGAACGCATCCTGGGCCTGCCCCGCGAGCCCAAGCCTCACCAGGGAGCCACCACGTGAAGTTCGACCTCACCGACGACCAGCGCGACCTCGCTGCGGCCCTCGAGGGGCTGCTCGCTGCCTCCGACACCGTCGCCGTCGCCCGCGCCTGGGCCGACGACGACACCGCTCCGGGCCTCGCGCTGTGGAAGCGCCTGAGCGACCTGGGCGTGACGATGCTGGCCACCGAGGCCGGCGCCGTCGAGGTCTGCGTGGCCTTCGAGGCTCTCGGCCGCCACGCCGTCCCCGGCCCCTGGGTCGAGTCGGCCGCCTACCTGCCCGTGGCCCTGGGCCGCGAGGTCGAGGGCATCGCCACCCTGGCTCTGCCGCCCCACGTGCCGTACGCACTGGACGCCGACGTTGCCGACGAGGTGTACGTCGGGTCGACACCCGGCGCGAGCGTCGGCGCACGCCACACCTCGGTCGACCGCACCCGGCGGCTGTTCTCGGTCGAGGGCACCGAGGCGAGCACGGACGAGGTGCACGGCGAGGCGTTCGAGCTCGCGGTGCTGGCCACGGCCGCCCAGCTGCTCGGAGCCGGCGAGCGCGTGCTGGCCGACAGCGTCGACTACGTGAAGGCGCGCAAGCAGTTCGGTCGCCAGATCGGCAGCTACCAGGCCATCAAGCACGCCCTCGCCGACGTCAAGATCGCGCTCGACTTCGCCCGACCCCTCGTCTACGGCGCTGCCCTCGGCGAGGTGCCGGCCGGGGCCGCCAAGATCGCCGCCGGCGACGCCGCCTACCTCGCCTCGCGCACGGGGCTCCAGGTGCACGGGGCCATCGGCTACACCGCGGAGTTCGACCTGAGCCTGTGGATCACCAAGATCCGGGCCCTGCTGAGCGCCTGGGGCACCCCGGCGCACCACCGCTCGCGCCTGCTCGAGGAGCTGAGTCGCTGATGGAGTTCGGATTCTCCGAGGAGCAGGCCGAGCTCGCCGCCACGGTCCGTGGGCTGCTCGCCAAGCGGGCCGACTCCCGAGCCGTGCGTGCCGCCGTGACGTCGCCGACCGGCTATGACGTCGGCCTCTGGCAGACCTTGGTCGAGCAGATCGGTGCCACTGCCCTCGCCGTCCCCGAGGAGTACGACGGCGCCGGCTTCTCGCTCTTCGAGTCGCTGGTGGTGCTCGAGGAGGTCGGCCGCTCGCTGGCGCCCTCTCCCCTGCTGTCGTCGCTGGTGGTCGCCGAGGTGCTGCTGGCGTGCGCCGACGAGGACGCGAAGCGCCGGTTGCTGCCGCGCCTCGCTGCAGGCGAGGTGGCCGCGTTCGTCGACGGCGCCGGCGCTCCGGTGCTGGACGCGATCGACGCCACGGTGCTGCTCGCCGTCCGCGGGGACGACCTTGTCGAGGTCGACCCCGCGACGTGCACCCGCAGAGCCGTGGAGTCGATGGACCAGACCCTCCGACTCGCCGAGGTCGATCTCGCCGACGCCGCGATGACGGTCATCGGTTCAGCGGCGACAGCCCGCGAGCGCGCCGACCTCGTCGGCGCCGTGGCCGTCACCGCCCTTCAAGCCGGGCTGGCCGCACGTGCCGTCGACATGACGGTGTCCTACAGCAAGGACCGGGTGCAGTTCGGCCGGCAGATCGGCTCGTTCCAGGCACTCAAGCACCGGATGGCCGACCTTCTCGTGCTGCTCGAGATGTCGCGCTCGGCCTCGTGGGCGGCGTCGTACGCCGTGTCGACCGGCGCCGACAACGCCGCAGAGCTGGCCCACATCGCGAAGTCGTACGGCTCCGACGCGCTGGACCACATCGCCGGAGAGACGATCCAGCTGCACGGCGGCATCGCGATCACCTGGGAGCACGACGCCCACCTGGTCTTCAAGCGCGCCCATGCCCTCGGCCAGCTCTACGGCCAGGCGCACGAGCACCGCGCGCTCATCGAGCTGTAGGGCTCAGTCGGGCAGGGGGCAGGACTTGGCCCTGGTCGCCATCAGGCCGAGGGTCCAGCACGACATGCAGCCGCGCCACAGCACCACGGTCAGCGGCACCAGCAGGAGCCAGGCCGGCGAGCGGTGCGCGAGACCGAGTCCGGCGACGAGGAGCACCAGCCCCACCAGGCCGCGGGCGTAGTGCACCGCGACGGACCGGCTGGCGAACATCGCACCGACGAGGTCGGGCTCCTGCGGCGGCGCGGGGCGCACGGTGGTGGTCACTCCGCCAGCCTACGGGGCGGTCCGCAGCGGCGTGTGATGCATCCGACAGTCGCTGAGGCCTTGTCGAGGGCGATCTTTGCGTGCGTCCTCAATAGGGTGGCGACATGACGACCACCACTGCGACGGACCTCGACCAGACGCACTCGGACGCCATTGAGCTTCTCGACGAGGACGACTTCCCCACCGGGATGCTCGCGAGCCCCACCCGCATCCAGCTCTGACCCAGGGCGTCACTCGCCCCGGTCACCTTCGAGGGTCGCCGAGCACCCGTCCGAGGAACTCGACCTGACGGGCTACGGAGCTCTCGAACTCCTCGCCGGCATAGATCGCGAAGTGTCCACAGTCGTAGGAGACGACCTCGGCCGGGGATCCGATCCGACGGGCAACCTCGTGGACGGCCGTCGACGGTGCGATCTCGTCGTACTCGGCGATCACGAGCAGAGTCGGGCACGCCACCTTCGCGGCCAGGCGCCCTGGCCGGTTGAACGCGATCCGTGGGATCCCGCGCGCGCACATCTCGTTGCGGAACGTCGGTCCGGTCAGCGCGGCGAACTGCTCGGCGCCGGGGCCCGAGATCATCGCGCCGGAGTCGGCGTCGCCCAGGAAGGCGATCGTCCGCGGCGGCCGACGGGTCGCTGCACGGGCCAGATCGTCCAGCACGGCGCGCGCCAGCGCTGGTCCTCGGCCCTTGGGCGGTCCCGACGCCACCGTTCCCGGCGCCCGGACCTTGCCGCGTCCGGTCAGCGCCTTGAGCCCGTCGACGGCAGCGCCCTGACTGATCACTGCGGCGATGGTCGGGTCCTGGGCGGCGACGGCGATGACGTGACCCCCGCTGTAGGAGGACCCCCACACGGCGATGCGCGCGGGATCGACCTCGGGTCGGGCTCGGGCTGCCGCAACCGCCGCGTGATAGTCCTCCCGGTGCCGGCGGTGGTCGACGTCCTGACGCGGACCCCCATCAGGAGCAGCAGAACCGCCGAAGCCGCGGTAGTCGAAGAGCAGCACGTCGCACCCGGCGGCTGCGAACCGCTCGGCGAACGGCATCAACCCGGAGTCGCGGGTGGTGCCGAAGCCGTGCGCCATCACCACGCACGGGCGTCCCTCCGCCGTGGTGAGGACGTCGCTGTGCGCGAGGAGGTAGTCGGCCTCGCAGGAGGTGCCGTGGCTGGAGAAGGTGATCGTCGAGCGACGCTCACCCATCAGTGGTGCGGTACTTGCCCTGGAAGTAGAGCAGGGGCTCCTCGCCGTTGCCCATCACGAGGTCCTGGACCTGGCCGATGACGACGTAGTGGTCGCCGGCCTCGTGCACGGTGTGGATGGTGCAGTCGACGTAGCCGAGGGTGCCGTCGAAGACCGGGGAACCCGTCACGGGTGAGGGCTGCCAGGCGACGTCGGCGAACTTGTCGGCGCCGCGGCTGGCCATGGTGTTGGACAGGTCGCTCTGCCCGTCGGCGAGGAAGTTCACGCAGAACTTCCCGGCACGCTGGATGCGCGGCCACGCCCGCGACGTACGGGCCGGCACGAAGAGCACCAGCGGCGGGGTGAGCGAGACGCTCGAGAACGACTGGCACGTCATCCCGATCGGCTCGCCGTTGCTCATCGTCGTGACCACGGTGATGCCGGAGGCGAAGCGGCCCAGGACGTCTCGGAACTGGCGCGCGCGCGAGACCGCCTCGGGCGAGGAGGTGTCGACCTCGAGGTCCTCGCCGGGGTGGAGCTGGAAGTCGACGTCGGAGTCGGTCAACCACGACGAGATCAGCTGGCTGCTCGGCCAGGTCTCGCGTGCGTCGGCGCTCATCCCCTCGGGGATCTCTGGGCCGTCCAAGCGCCCGGTGCTGTCGGAGTGCTGCTCGTCCACGTTGTCCACCCTGCCCACGCTAGCCATCACTGACCGCCGGCGAACTCGTGCCCCCAGTAGGAGACGGCCGTCGACTCGCGAGCCACCCAGCGGTCGTCCTCGACCTGGAGTCCGTCGGTGCCGAACTCGACGTCGAAGCCCGCGGGCGACTTCACGTAGAACGAAACCATCTCGTCGTTCATGTGTCGCCCGAGGGTCGCCGAGAGCGGCGCCTGGTGCTTGCGCACCCGCTCCAGCGCCCGTCCGACGTGGTCGAGGGTGTCGACCTCCAGCATGATGTGGACGCACTTGCTGGGGTTGGGCATCGGCAGGAACGCCAGCGAGTGGTGGCGCGGGTTGACGCCCAGGAAGCGCAGCCAGATCTTGGATCCGGGCTCCTTGCCGACGAACTCCCCCGGCATGCTCATCGAGTCACGCAGCCGGAAGCCGAGGACGTCGGTATAGAAGGCGAGGGCCTCCACGTCGTCGAGCACGGGCACGACGATGTGGCCCATCCCCTGGTCGCCGGTCACGAACGTCGAGGCGTACGGCGTCACGACCGGGCGCGACTCGTAGGTGATGCCGTGGAAGAGCTCGAAGACGTTGTCCCACGGGTCGCTGAAGCGGATCAGCTCCTGCACGCGCCGCTCGGCGAGCTCGGCGTCGGTGCCCTCCTCGAAGGCCACCCCGGCCTTGGCGAGGTGCTCGCGTGCCTCCTGGAGCGCCCGCGGGTCGGCGAGCTCCCAGCCGACGCAGTCGAGCCGGTCGAGGTCGGAGGGCACGACGACGAGGCGCGCCGAGACCTGGTCGATGCGCCAGTACTGGTGGTCGGGGTTCGGGCCGCGCCCCTCGGCGAGGCCGAGGACCTTGCCGGCGAACGTCGTCCACTGCGAGAGGTCGGTGGAGGCGACGCGGACGTAGCCCATGGACTTGATGTCGATCGTCATGACCTCAGCCCTTCGGGCGCTCGACGTGGCGCGTCAGGAACGCGGTGGTGATCTCGGCGAACTCCGCCGCGGCCTCGATCTGCGCCCAGTGGCCGCAGTTCGGGAAGACGTGCAGCTGTGCCTTGGGGATCAGCTTGAGGGCGACGAGCGCGCCGTCGAGCGGGTTGACGCGGTCCTCGCGGCCCCAGGTGAGGAGCGTGTGCTTGCGCAGGCGGTGCGCCTCACGCCAGAGCATCCCGTCCTCGGCCGTCTCGGGGTTCCAGAACGACATCCCCATCGACCGCATGGCCTCCTGGGCACCGGGGGCGGTGGCGTCGGCGAACCGCTCCTCCACCAGCTCGTCGGTGACCAGCGACTGGTTGACGACCATCGTGGAGATGAAGGCACGCAGCGCCTCGCGCGTCGGGTCGGCCCCGAAGTCCATCAGCCGCTGCACCCCCTCGGTCGGGTCGGCGTGGAAGAGGTTGAGGCTCAGCCCGCCGGGGCCCATCAGCACCAGGCGACCGACCCGGTCGGGATAGGTGAGCGCGAGGCGCATCGCCGTACCGCCGCCGAGGCTGTTGCCGAGCAGGTGGACCTTCTCGATCCCGAGCTCGTCGAGCAGTCGTACGACGTGGTCAGCGGCGTGGCGGTAGAAGTTGCCGACCACGGGCGGCTTGTCAGAGGCCCCGAACCCGGGCTGGTCGACCAGCAGGGTGCGGAACTGCCCGGCGAAGTGCGGCAGGGCCGGGCCGAAGTTCGACCAGGCACTGGCACCGGGACCGCCGCCGTGCAGCATCACCAGGGGCAGGCCCGCACCGACCTCGGTCGAGCCCTCGCCGGCCTCGTAGTAGTTGAGGGTGATCTCGCCGGCCTTCGCCGAGCGCCGAGTCGCTTTCTTCGAGAAGTCCGTCATCACGTGTCAGTACATCCCCGGGTCGATCTTGTGGCCGAACTCGTGGGCGCCGAACATCTGCAGCGCCCGCTCGGGGTCGTTGGCGGCATGCACGCGACCGGCGTGGGCGTCGCGCCACGCGCGCTGGAGGTAGGTGCCCTTGGTCAGGGCCCGACCTCCGGAGGCCTCGAAGAGCGCGTCGATGGCGTCGATGGCGCGCTGGCTGCCGAGCACCTGGTCGCGACGGACCTTCAGGCGCGAGCGGAGCGGGATCTTCTCGCCCTTGGCGATGAACGACTGCTCCTCGCGGATGTTGTTGACGAGCAGCGCCCAGGCGGCGTCGATCTCGGAGGAGGCCTTCGCGATCCGGACGGCGGCGAAGGGGTCGAGCGAGGCCTTCTCACCGAGGTAGGCCGCGCGCGAGCGCTTCTGCTGCATCTCGACGTGCTCGTCGTAGGCGCCCATCGCCATCCCGATGATGGGGGTGGTGATGGTGCCGGTGAAGATCGAGTGGAACGGCAGCTTGTAGAGGTCGGAGGTGTTCTGCTCCTGGCCCGGGCCGCGGCACTGGCCGGTCTCCCCCATGCTCAGCGTGAACGCCTCGGGGATGAACACGTCGTCGACGACGATGTCGTTGGAGCCGGTGCCGGCGAGGCCGACCATGTTCCAGACGTCGACGATCTCGTACTTCTCGCGCGGCACCATGAAGGTCTTGAAGTCGACGACCTGGCCGTCGGCGTTGAAGACGAGACCGCCCAGCAGCACCCACGAGCAGTGGTCGCAGCCGGAGGAGAAGCTCCACTTGCCGGAGAGCTGGTAGCCGCCCTCGGCGACGGTGGCCTTGCCGGTGGGCGCGTAGGACGAGCTCAGGCGGGTGTTGGTGTCCTCGCCCCACACGGCCTGCTGCGCCTCGTCGGCGAAGAGCGCGACCTGCCAGGGGTGCACCCCGACGACGCTGGAGACCCAGCCGGTCGAGCCGCAGGCACCGGAGATGTCGCGCACGGCGGTGTAGAAGTCGACCGGGTCGGCCTCGAGGCCGTCGAAACGCTTCGGCTGGAGGAGCTTGAAGAATCCGGTCTCCTCGAGCTCCTTGATGGATGCCTCGGGGACGACGCGGAGACGCTCGGTCTCGTCCGCGCGCTCACGCAGCGTGGGAAGAACGTCGCGGACGCCGTCGAGGACTGCGGTGGCGGTTGTGGACATGGGGAGGGCTCCTGTCTGGATGCTTCTGGGACCAAGACTAGAACACGTTCTCGTTTTGGTCGAGTAGGGACACTCAACACGCCTCACATCGGGGGCAGTACACCCACGGGTGGAGGCGGTCGAGCGGGGTCAGCCGTTGGCGGCTGCCTTGTCGGCCTCGGCCCGCAGCATCAGGGCGATGTCGATGAGCTGGTCCTCCTGGCCGCCGATGAGCTTGCGGCGCCCCGCCTCGAGCAGGATCTTCGCGCCCGGGACGTCGTAACGCTCCGCAGCGTTGCCGGCGTGCTTGAGGAACGAGGAGTAGACGCCGGCGTAGCCCATCATCAGGGTCATCCGGTCGAGCTGGCACTCCTCGGGCATGGCGGGCTTGATGACGTCCTCGGAGGCGTCGACGATCGTGAGGAAGTCGACCCCGGTCGTCCAGCCGAGCTTGTCGCAGACCCCGACGAACGCCTCGAGCGGCGTGTTGCCGGCGCCGGCGCCGAAGCGTCGTACGGACCCGTCGATCTGGGTGGCGCCCGCGCGGGCGGCGATGACGGTGTTGGAGACGCCGAGCCCGAGGTTCTCATGGCCGTGGAAGCCCACGTCGGCGACGTCGCCGATCTCGGCGACCACCGCCGAGACGCGGTCAGCAGTCTGCTCCATCACCAGCGCGCCGGCGGAGTCGACGACGTAGACGCACTGGCAGCCGGCGTCCACCATGATCCGCGCCTGCTTGGCCAGCACCTCGGGGGGCTGGGTGTGGCTCATCATCAAGAACCCGACGGTCTCGAGGCCG
Organism: Nocardioides sp.; assembly: GCF_034670285.1. Taxonomy (GTDB): domain Bacteria; phylum Actinomycetota; class Actinomycetes; order Propionibacteriales; family Nocardioidaceae; genus Nocardioides. Next base: position 10,015 of record NZ_JAXMNS010000101.1, read on the forward strand.
AGG
>NZ_JAXMNS010000102.1:0-10017 GCF_034670285.1 Nocardioides sp.
CAAAGGTCGGCCCCAGCGCGCATACGATATCGGCCAGTTTCTCTGACCTCGAGTTCGTGCAGTTCCACCCGACCGTGATGTATCTCGGTGCCGACTCGACCGGCCAGCAGCCGCTCATCTCCGAGGCCGTGCGCGGCGAGGGCGCGTTCCTCGTCGACGGCCTCCCCGAGGAGGGCGGCACCCGATTCATGCAGGGGGTCCACGAGCTCGCCGACCTGGCGCCACGCGACGTCGTGGCCAAGGCGATCATGCGCCGCATGCTCGAGACCGGGAAGCCGCACATGTGGCTGGACGCCCGTCACCTCGGAGCGAAGTTCTGGGAGCGACGCTTCCCGACCATCCTCGGGGTGTGCCGCTCCTACGGCATCGACCCCGCCACGCAGCTGATCCCGGTCGCGCCTGCGTGCCACTACGTTTCGGGTGGGGTGCGCACCGACCTGCACGGCCGCTCCGACGTCCCCGGCCTGTACGCCACGGGTGAGGTGGCCTGCTCGGGCGTGCACGGCGCCAACCGGCTGGCGTCGAACTCGCTCCTCGAGGGACTGGTCTTCTCCCGCCGCATCGCCCAGGTGCTGCCCGACGAGCTGCGACCGTGGGCCGACCCAGCGGTCGACACGCGCACCGAGGGACTGGTGCCCGGTGCTGCCCGAGCCGAGATCCAGGAGGTCATGTCGTCGCGCGTGGGCGTCCTGCGCAACGCCCCCGGCCTCGCCGAGGCCGCCGAGATGCTGGACGCGATCGGCACCCGCAGCGCGGACCTCGTCGACCTCAACGCCTGGGAGACCACCAACCTGCTCACCGTCGCCGAGGCCCTGACCGAGGCGGCCCGAGGGCGCGAGGAGACGCGCGGGTCGCACTGGCGTGACGACTTCCCCGACCGCAACGACGCCACCTGGGCGGGTCACTTCGACACCGTCATGAACGACGGGGTCGCCGAGATCGCCTTCGTTGCTGCCCCCGCGACGGACGGAGTCCACGCATGAACGCTCCTCACGGGTTCCACACCTCCGCGGTGCCGGCTGCGCTGCGCGACGAGCTCGTGGCGGCCGGACTCGACTACGACGAGCTGGTCGACCACGCGCTCCGGGCCCTCCAGGAAGACCTCCCGGACGGCGGGCTGGACGCCACGTCGGTCGCCACGATCGGGGCCGACGCCCGGGCCGAGGGTGTCTTCGCCGCTCGCGACGCAGGAGTCGTGGCGGGGCTGGGCATCGCTGCCCTCGTCTTCCACCTCGTGCTCGGCGACGACGTCGAGCTGAGCGAGCGTGTGCCCGACGGCACCACGGTCGCGCCGGGCGACGTCGTCCTGCGCGTCGCCGGACCGACCCGTGGGCTGCTCACCGCGGAGCGCACCGCCCTCAACTTCGCCAGCCACCTCTCGGGCATCGCCACCGCGACCTCCCACTGGGTCGCAGCCCTCGAGGGCACCCGCGCCAAGGTGCTCGACACCCGCAAGACGCTGCCCGGCTTCCGCACCCTCCAGAAGTACGCCGTGCGCTGCGGCGGCGGGGTCAACCACCGGCTCACCCTGAGCGACCTCGCCATGGTCAAGGACAACCACGTGGTGGCCGCCGGGGGAGTCGTGCCGGCCTTCGAGGCCGTGCGGGCGGCGTACCCCGACCTGCCCGTCGAGGTCGAGGTGACCGACCTCGACCAGCTCCGGGCGCTCCTCGCCGCCGGGTGCACCCAGATCCTGCTCGACAACATGAGCAACGAGATGATGGCCGAGGCCGTCGAGATCACCCGGTCCGGGGCGACCGGTGCCTCGCTGGAGGCCTCGGGAGGCCTGACCCTCGAGCGTGCTCGCGAGGTGGCTCTCACCGGGGTCGACTTCATCTCGGTCGGGGCGCTCACGCACTCGGTGGTCGTCTTCGACCTCGGCTTCGACTTCCTCGAGGACTGATCGACGTGGCCCTGCTCGCAGTCGACGTCGGCAACGCGCACACGGTGCTCGGGATCGTCGAGGATTCTGTGGTCTCCGCCCACTGGCTGCTCGCCGCCGACATCGGCAACGCCCACACCGTCCTGGGGCTCCTCGAGCCGGCGGTCGACGGGCCTGGCCACGACGTGCTGGCGCACTGGCGGGTCGGCACCGACGAGCGGCGTACGGCCGACGAGTGGGCGGTGCTGCTGCGCGGCCTCGTGGGTCGGCATTTCTCGGAGATCGACGGAATTGTGCTCTGCTCGACGGTGCCCGGGGTCACGCAGTCAGGTCGCGAAATGCTCGGAAGACATTTCGCCGATCTAGACCACCTGGTGGTCGAGCCGGGAGTTCGCACCGGGATTCCGGTCCTGACCGACAATCCCCGAGAAGTGGGGACCGACCGCATCGTCAATTCCTTGGCGGCGGCGACGCTCTTCGGCGGTCCGGCGATCGTCGTCGACTTCGGTGGCACGGCCACGACTTTCGACGTCGTCAATGCGTCGGGACAGTACGTCGGCGGTGCGATCGCTCCCGGGATCGAGGTCTCACTCGACGCCTTGGGACGACGAGGAGCACAGCTGCGTCAGGTGGAGCTGATCCGCCCTCGATCGGTCATCGCCAAGAACACCGTCGAGGCCTTGCAGTCAGGCCTGGTCTTCGGGGTCGCTGCTCAGGTCGAGGGCCTGGTCGGGCGGATCATCGACGAGCTCGGGGTGGAGCCGGACGACGTCTCGGTGATCGCCACCGGATATCTGGCCTCTTTGGTATTCGACGAGTGCGACTGCTTTACCGACCATTCGCCCTGGCTGACGCTCGCCGGGCTCGAGATGGTATTTCGTCGTAATATGTGAGGACGGTGTGAAGGGAATTGAATTCCTGGGCGAGAAGCGGCAAACTCCAGGAGTCATCTCCCCCTGCAATGAAGCTGAGGTAATGCCCCATGGCACAGAAAGTCAATATCATCCTGGTCGACGATCTCGACGACACCGAGGCCACCGAGACGGTTTCCTTCGGTCTCGATGGCACGTCCTACGAAATAGATCTCAACGACGCGCACGCCGCAGAGCTTCGCGATGCCTTGGCCGGTTATGTCGGCCACGCTCGCAAGGTGCCGTCGTCCTCGGGTCGCCGTGCCGCGCGCAAGTCGGCCCCGGCTGCCTCCAGCAGCACTGGTGCCAGTGCTGCCGACGTGAGGGTCTGGGCCCGCGAGAACGGCCACGAGGTGCCCGAGCGTGGGCGCATCCCCGCCGACATCCGTGAGGCGTACGACGCCGCTCATTGAGTCATCTGCACCACCTCGACAGGCCCGCCGCGACGTCGTGGCGGGCCTGTCGTGTCTCCTGTTCCCCCCGGTCGGGGGACCTGCCGTCCTGTTGCGCCGGGACGTGGTGACGGCTGCTTGTCGCCTCGCTGGGTTTCGTCGCGCTGCCTCGACCTCGTGCCTCGGTCGCGGCGCTTGCTCAACCTCCCGGGGCCCACGCCGTCCGCTCGTGCCTCGCGGACGGCTGCCCCGTGATGTTCGCTGATAGCGGACGACGTTTCCTCCCAGGAGGGAACGCGTAGGCTGAGTGCGGGGTTAGAACTCCCGTACCCCTCTCTCCACCCCGGAGCGGACGGGACCCCACGTACGCAGAGGAGATGCGCATGTTCGAGCGGTTCACTGACCGAGCTCGTCGGGTGGTCGTGCTGGCCCAAGAAGAGGCCCGCATGCTCTCCCACAACTACATCGGCACGGAGCACATCCTGCTCGGTCTGATCCACGAGGGTGAGGGCGTCGCGGCCAAGGCCCTCGAGAGCCTCGACATCTCCCTCGAGGCGGTCCGCGCCCAGGTCGAGGAGATCATCGGTCAGGGCCAGCAGGCGCCGTCCGGACACATCCCCTTCACCCCGCGTGCCAAGAAGGTGCTCGAGCTGTCCCTGCGCGAGGCGCTGCAGCTCGGCCACTCCTACATCGGCACCGAGCACATCCTGCTCGGTCTGATCCGCGAGGGTGAGGGTGTCGCAGCCCAGGTGCTGCAGAAGCTCGGCGCCGACCTCAACCGGGTGCGCCAGCAGGTCATCCAGCTGCTCTCCGGCTTCCAGGGCAAGGAGTCGACGGCCCAGGCCGCCGCTCAGGGTGCCGGTGGCGACGCGCCGTCGTCGTCCTTGGTGCTCGACCAGTTCGGTCGCAACCTCACCCAGGACGCCCGTGAGGGCAAGCTCGACCCGGTCATCGGACGCGAGTCCGAGATCGAGCGCGTGATGCAGATCCTCTCGCGTCGCACGAAGAACAACCCCGTCCTCATCGGCGAGCCCGGCGTCGGCAAGACGACCGTCGTGGAGGGTCTTGCCCAGGACATCGTCAAGGGCAACGTGCCCGAGACGCTCAAGGACAAGCAGATCTACACCCTGGACCTCGGCGCGCTCGTCGCCGGCAGCCGCTACCGCGGTGACTTCGAGGAGCGGCTCAAGAAGGTCCTCAAGGAGATCCGCACCCGCGGTGACATCGTGCTGTTCATCGACGAGATCCACACCCTCGTCGGTGCCGGTGCGGCCGAGGGCGCGATCGACGCCGCCAGCATCCTCAAGCCGATGCTGGCCCGTGGTGAGCTGCAGACGATCGGTGCCACGACTCTCGACGAGTACCGCAAGCACCTCGAGAAGGACGCCGCGCTCGAGCGCCGCTTCCAGCCCATCCAGGTCGCCGAGCCGTCCATCGCCGACACGATCGAGATGCTCAAGGGGCTGCGCGACCGCTACGAGGCCCACCACCGCGTCACGATCACCGACGAGGCGCTCGTCAGCGCCGCGACGCTGGCCGACCGCTACATCTCCGACCGGTTCCTGCCCGACAAGGCGATCGACCTCATCGACGAGGCCGGCTCGCGCCTGCGCATCCGTCGGATGACGCAGCCGGCAGATCTGCGTGAGTACGACGACAAGATCGCCGAGGTGCGCCAGCGCAAGGAAGGCGCCATCGACGGTCAGGACTTCGAGGCCGCCGCTCGTCTGCGTGACGAGGAGAAGCAGCTCATCCTCAAGAAGTCCGAGCGCGAGAAGCAGTGGCGCGCCGGCGACATGGACGACGTCGCGGAGGTCGACGAGGAGCTCATCGCCGAGGTCCTCGCGGTCGCGACCGGCATCCCGATCGTCAAGCTCTCCGAGGAGGAGTCCACGCGACTGCTCAACATGGAGGACGAGCTCCACAAGCGCGTCATCGGTCAGGACGAGGCCGTCAAGGCGCTCTCCCGCGCGATCCGTCGTACGCGAGCCGGGCTCAAGGACCCGAAGCGTCCCGGTGGGTCGTTCATCTTCGCCGGTCCGTCCGGTGTCGGTAAGACGTGGCTGTCCAAGACGCTCGCCGAGTTCCTCTTCGGCGACGAGGACTCCCTGATCCAGCTCGACATGTCGGAGTTCTCCGAGAAGCACACCGTCTCGCGGCTCTTCGGCTCGCCTCCCGGCTACGTCGGCTACGAAGAGGGCGGACAGCTCACCGAGAAGGTGCGTCGCAAGCCGTTCTCCGTCGTGCTCTTCGACGAGGTCGAGAAGGCCCACCCCGACATCTTCAACAGCCTGTTGCAGATCCTCGAGGAGGGTCGTCTCACCGACTCGCAGGGTCGGGTCGTCGACTTCAAGAACACCGTCATCATCATGACGACCAACCTCGGCACGCGCGACATCAACAAGTCGGTCCACCTCGGCTTCAACCAGTCGGGCGACGCCGCCGGTTCCTACGAGCGGATGAAGAACAAGGTCCAGGACGAGCTCAAGCAGCACTTCCGTCCCGAGTTCCTCAACCGTGTCGACGAGATCGTGGTGTTCCCGCCGCTGTCGCAGGAGCAGATCGTCCACATGGTCGACAACATGGTCGCCTCGGTCGAGCTGCGCATGCGCGACCGCGACATGCGCATCGAGCTCACGCAGGCCGCCAAGGACCTGCTGGCCCAGCGTGGCTTCGACCCGGTGCTCGGTGCGCGGCCGCTGCGTCGCACCATCCAGCGCGAGATCGAGGACACCCTCGCCGAGAAGATGCTCTTCGGTGAGGTCGGTCCCGGTCAGATCGTGCTGGTCGACATCGAGGGCGAGGGCGCGAGCGCGACCTTCACCTTCGAGGGCCAGAAGATGGGCGAGCTGCCCGACCTGCCTCCCTTCGAGGCGGCCGAGGTCGGGAGCACGCCCGAGCTGCCCTCGATCGAGGACGACGGCCCGCGCGACGTGCCGAAGGCCAGCGGTGGCGAGGCCGAGGGCGGCGGAACCCAGCAGGCCTGATCGACTCGCTCCACCGCTCCGACCCGCCAGCGTTGCTGGCGGGTCGGAGTGTTTTTTGCAGGCGTCAGTGCGCGGCCGAGGTCACGGCAGCGCGTAGGTGTCGGACTCGCCGACCCGCACCGCGAGCCGGTCGGTCAGCAGGCTCGCCAGGCAGCGCTCTCGCTGCTCGACGTCGGACCACACGGCGTCCAGGCGGGCCTTGGCGACAGCAATGTCGCTGTCGCGGAGCACGGCGAGCAATCGCCCTCGGCACTGCCGGTCGGTGCCGGCCCAGGTCTGACCACGCCGCGGTGGGCCGTCGTACGGCGGTTTCCCGGCCTCGACCCAGGCGCACTGGCTGACCAGCGGGCAGTCGGCGCACCGTGGGCTGCTGGCGGTGCAGACGAGCGCCCCGAGCTCCATCACCGCGACCGCCCAGGTCGCCGCCGTCGGGGCATCGTCGGGCAGTAGGGCCGTCGCGACGTCACGCTCGGGTCGGGTGACGGCACCCGGGGGGAACTCAGTCGCGCTGACCGCGCGGGCGAGGACCCGGCGCACGTTGGTGTCGAGGACGACGTGGCGTCGGCCGTAGGCGAAGGAGGCGATGGCGCTGGCGGTGTAGTCACCCACACCGGGCAGCGCGATGAGGTCGTCGTAGTCGGCCGGCACGACGCCGTCGTGCTGCTCGGTGATGGCCACCGCCGCGGCATGCAGGCGCAAGGCCCGCCGCGGGTAGCCCAGACGTCCCCAGGACCGGACCGCCTCCCCCGAGGGGGCCAGGGCGAGGTCGGCCGGGGTGGGCCAGCGGCGCAGCCACTCCTCGTGCATCGGCAGCACCCGGGCGACCGGGGTCTGCTGGAGCATGAACTCCGAGACCATCACCGACCAGGCCGAGGCGTGCTCGCCGCGCCACGGCAGCTCGCGGGCGTGAGTGTCGAACCAGGCGAGAACCGGGCCGTGCAGCGCGGTCGGATCGTCGGGGAGAGCGGCGACGTGAGGCACCCGATGATTGTCCCTCCGGAGTGGCACCACCGTCGGAGCGGGGCAGGTCGTTAGCGTCTGACCTCATGAGCCCCACCGCCCCCACCAGCAAGTCGACGCCCGCGTCGGTCTACTGGCGTCGGCGCTTCTTCACCGTCGGTGTGGTCCTCGCGCTGGTGCTGATCGCAGTCAACGTGGTGCGCGGCGGGCCCGACCCGGTCGCCGGTGTGCGCGCCAGCACCGCCAGCGCTCCGACGCTCGACGAGTCCACCGCCGTCGGACCGAGCTCTGATGCCGCTGCGACCACAGGCAAGAAGAAGGGCAAGCGCAAGCGCAAGAACGCCGCCGCGGCCCTCGAGCCCAGCATCGTGCTGCCCGCAGCCCCCGTGCTGGTCGAGCCCGACGGCGAGTGCGCCGAGGACGACGTCCTCGTCACCCCCGAGGTGAAGGACGCCGTGGCCGGCCAGTCGGTCACCATCGTCCTCAAGCTGCGCACCCTCACCCAGGCCGCCTGCACGTGGGCGGTCTCCGCCGACACCCTCGCGGTCAAGGTCTCGGTCGGCACCGACGAGGTCTGGGCGAGCCGACACTGCCCCGACCAGGTGCCCGAGCGGACGGTCGTCGTCCGCCAGGCCGTGACCTCGACCTACCAGATGCGCTGGAACACCCGTCGCTCCGACGAGGACTGCCCGGGACTGACCGAGTACGCCGCTCCCGGTGAGTACCGGGTGTCCGCCGCGCCCCTCGGGGGCGATGGGGACTTCGTGATCTTCGACCTGGCGCTGCCGCCGACGCCCACGCCTACTCCCGCTCCTGAGCCTGAGCCTGAGCCGGAGAAGAAGAAGAAGGGCGCGAAGAACAAGCAGCCCGACCGGGGCTGACTGTCACGGTGCGGGTGGAGGCTGCCTCGCCCCTCACCGGATTTCGTCTCGCTGGCCGCGGCTTCGCAGGCTCAGCCGCGGGCTCGCTCAATCTTCGCTCGCCCACGCGCCGGGCTCGTTCCTCGCTCGGCGCTGCTCGCTCGGTCCCTGTGCCCTAGACGTACCTTTCGAGGATCGTCGACTCGGCGAGGCGGCTGAGGCCCTCGCGGACGCTGCGGGCGCGGAGCTCACCGACGCCCTCGACGGCCTGGAGGTCGTCGACCCCGGCCGAGAGCAACTTCTGGAGCGTGCCGAAGTGGTCGACGAGGCGGTCGACGACGGAGGAGGGCAGGCGAGGGACCTTGGCGAGCAGCCGGTAGCCACGGGGTGCCACGGCGCCGTCGAGGTGCTCGCCCGCGCCGAGCCCGAGCACGCGCGCTGCCGAGGCAGGGTCGACCAGCTCGGTGGGGGAGAGGGCCTCGAGCTTGGAGAGCAGGCTCTCGGGGCTTCCGCCCTTGCGTCCGTGAGGGACGTAGTCGCGGATGACGAGCTCGCGCTCGGCGTCGACGCCGGTCACGAGCTCCTCGAGCTGGAGGGAGAGCAGACGACCGTCGGTGCCGAGCTCGAGCACGTAGTCCTCGATCTCGCGAGCGATCCGGGTCACCATCTCGAGGCGTTGGGCGACGACGGCGACGTCGCGCACGGTGACGAGGTCCTCGATCTCCAGGGCCGAGAGCGTGCTGGAGACCTCGTCGAGGCGCAGCTTGTAGCGCTCCAGCGTCGCCAGGGCCTGGTTGGCGCGGGAGAGGATCTTGCCGGAGTCCTCCAGGACGTGGCGGGTCTCGCCGACGTAGGCGGCGATGATCTGCATCGACTGCGACACCGAGATGACCGGGAAGCCGGTCTGCTTGGCGACTCGCTCGGCGGTGCGGTGGCGGGTGCCGGTCTCCTCGGACGGGATGGTGTGGTCGGGCATCAGGTGCACCGCGGCCCGGCTGATGCGGGTGATGTCCTTGTCGACGATGATGCCGCCGTCCATCTTGGCGAGCTCGCGCAGGCCCGTGGCCGTGAACGGCACGTCGAGCTCGAAGCCGCCCGTGGCGATGGAGTCGACCAGACGGTCGTGACCGATCACGATGAGGGCGCCGGTGCGTCCGCGCAGGATCCGCTCGAGGCCGTCGCGCAGGCTGGTGCCCGGGGCGGTGGAGGCCAGGATCGCGCGCAGGCGGAGCTGTTCCTCGCTGCGGTCGACGCTCATGGGGAGTCCTCCGGGATCGCGGTCGTGCGGCTGCTGGATCACCCCGAGACCGGGGACGATGAATGCTAGCCGGGGTCGACCACCTCGAGCGCATGCTTGGTGCGCTCGGTGAGGTGGAGCAGGCTCAGGGCGGTGCGGACGTCGGGGGCCTCGACCACCCGCATCCCGTCGACCATCCGACCCTGGGAGGCAGGCCGGGGCCCGCCGGGCTGGGTGTGCTCGCTCGGCACGACCGCCATCGAGAAGCCCAGGCGGGCGGCCTCGGCGAGTCGCTGCGGCATGTCGCGCACCCGGCGCAGCTCGCCGGCCAGACCGATCTCGCCCATCGCCACGACCCCGGCCGGCGGTGGGCTGACGAACATCGAGGAGGCCAGCGCGACGGCTACGGCGAGGTCGCTCGCGGGCTCGGTGAGTCGTGCCCCACCGACGGTGGAGGTGAAGACGTCGTGGCCGTGGAGCCTGATGTTGCAGTGCTGGTGCAGCACGGCGAGCACCATCGCCAGGCGGGAGGAGTCGATGCCGGAGGTCGTACGGCGGGGGCGCTCGCTGCCCGAGAGCGTCACCAGGGCCTGCACCTCGGCGAGCAGCGGACGGCGCCCCTCCATCGAGACCGCGACGCACGTGCCCGAGACGCGACCGTGGTGCTGCTCGAGGAAGAGGCCGGTGGGGTCGTCGACCGCGGTGATGCCGTCGGGCCCGAGGTCGAAGCAGCCGACCTCGTCGACGGGGCCGAAGCGGTTCTTGACCGCACGCAGCATCCGGAAGCG
>NZ_JAXMNS010000103.1:0-9883 GCF_034670285.1 Nocardioides sp.
GGTGCTGCTCCGTCGGTCGACGCCGTGCACGGCGACCGACGCGGGCGTCGTGGTCGTGCGACTCGCCCGTCAGACGGCGCTGCTGTACGACGACCTGCGCGACGTGGTCGGAGGCGTGGTCGGCGAGGTGGGCACCCGGCGCAGCACCGACCTGCGCGTAGCGGTGAACGCCGACTCGCTCGCTACGTGGTTCCGTGGGGTGCTCGACGAGGTCGCGGTGTGGGAAGGGGCCACGCTGCGTCTGCAGGTGGAGGACCAGGCCTACTCCGCCGACCTGCTGCGGCGAGGTGACGTGCTGGGGGCAGTGACCTCGGAGTCGGCTGCGGTCCAGGGGTGCCTGGTCGAGCGGCTCGGCATCCTGCGCTACCGCCCGGCTGCGTCCCCCGCGTTCGTCGGGCGTTGGCGGGGCGGTCGGGGGATCGACCTGGCGCAGATGCCGGTCGTGGTCTTCGACTCCAAGGACTCGCTGCAGCACGACCTGCTGGATGCCCGCGGGGTCCCGGCTCCACCGGTCGTGCACCGGGTGCCGACCTCGGCCGACTTCCACGAGGCTCTGCGGCGCGGACTGGGCTGGGGGATGCTCCCGCTGCCGCAGCTCGAGCCAGATCTCCGCGCGGGCCGCCTGGTCACGATCGAGCTGCCCGGCGGCTCTGGCGAGAGCGTCGACCACGCGGTCGACGTCGAGCTGTTCTGGCAGCGGTGGCGCCTCGACTCGCCCGCGATGGCACGTCTGACAGAGGCCGTGCTCCGAGCCGCGCGCGGGCTGGTCGACCCGTGACGCGCTCAGTGCGCGTGACTATCCTGCGGAGGCCGCTCGCTGCGGTACCCGTCGCCGGAAGGAACCGTTGATGACCACGACCGCTCCCCGCTCCTCCCGTCGACCCTCGGCCGGACTCCTCGTCGCCTCGTTGGCGCTCGTCCTGGCCGCGTCGGGCTCCTCGACCGCGCTCCCGGGCAAGAACACGGTGAAGGCCGACGACCTCGCGAAGAACTCCGTCACCTCGAAGGCCATCAAGGCGGGGGCGGTGAAGTCCGCGGACCTCGCCCAGGGCTCGGTGGACGCCGGCGCACTGAAGAAGGACTCGGTGCGCCCCTCGCACCTGGCTGACAACTCGGTCCGCGGCGACGACGTCCAGGACGGCTCGCTGGGCTCCTCCGACCTCGTCGACTACGCGGTGTCGTCCAAGAACGGCGTGGCGATCCAGGCGACGTCCGGGCCCGGCCAGGATGCCGCGCGCGACAACGCCGCCGAGCGGGTGCTGCTCTCGGCGGGTCCGATCACCGTCTACGGGAAGTGCTACGTCGACACCGTCGCCGAACGGCTGCACGCCGAGCTGTTCGTCAAGACCACCGAGGCGGACGTGCTGGTGAACGCGCCGGACGGCACCACCTACTCAGGCGGCGACGTCTTCCTCCAGCCGGCCACCCCCGAGGCCGCTCGGTCGGTGCTCGGTGACCAGGTGGCCCCGGTGGGCGGCTCCGGCGCCCGGCAGTCGACGATCACGATCGCCTCCGACCAGGAGTACCTGACCGTCCTCACCTCGCTGTTCCTCCAGCGCCGCGACCCGGCTGAGCCGACCGGCCCGTACGGCGCCGGCGACCGGTGCCTGTTCGGCGCCTCGATCATCGGCTGAGTCGGCTCCCGTGCGACGCCGTCCGTCGTCTCCCGAGATGAGGACGGCCGGCGTCGAAGGGTGATTGCCCGGCGCCTCGCCGGGCAATCAGTGATAGTCGTTCCCCGCGAGAGCTGTGATCACACCTCGCCAGCCGGCCTTCTTCTGCAGTCTCGTGCCACCGGTCCCCTCGGGGAGCGCCGAGCATCGACGACGAAGGCCCGCCACCCCGAGGGGTGGCGGGCCTTTGTGGTGCAGACGGGTGCGTCAGTCGGGTCGGCTCAGAACGCAGCCTCGTCGAGGTCCATCAGCGACAGGTCGGTCGCCTCGGCGATCGCACGCTCGGCGGAGATCTTCGGCAGGTTGTACTGCGCGAAGAACTGAGCGGCAGCGATCTTGCCCTCGTAGAACGCCTTGTCCTTGGGGTTGAAGTCGCCACCGAGCTTCTCCAGGGCGACCTCGGCCTGGCGGAGCAGCAGCCAGGCGCAGACGACGTCGCCGAGGGCCATGAGCAAGCGGCTGGTGTTGAGGCCGACCTTGTAGAGGTTGCGGACCTCCTCCTGCGCCGACATCAGGTCGTTGATCATGTGACCGACCATCGCGTTGGCGTCGTCGAGCGCCGTCGCGAGCAGCTGGCGCTCGTTCTTCAGACGACCGTTGCCGGCCTCGGAGTCGATGAACGACTGGATCTCGCCGGCGATGAGGCCGAGCGCCTTGCCCTGGTCCTTGACGATCTTGCGGAAGAAGAAGTCCTGGCCCTGGATGGCGGTCGTGCCCTCGTAGAGGGTGTCGATCTTGGCGTCGCGGACGTACTGCTCGATCGGGTACTCCTGCAGGAAGCCGGAGCCGCCGAAGGTCTGCAGCGACTCGGTGCCCAGCAGGGTCCAGGAACGCTCCGAGCCGTAGCCCTTCACGATGGGCAGGAGCAGGTCGTTGACCGCGTTGAAGAGACCCAGGTCGCCGGTCTCGTCGCTGCCGTTGTCCGCGGCGTGCTCGGCGAGCTGGATCTTGTCCTGCCAGGTGGCGGTGTAGAGCACCAGGGCGCGCATGGCCTCGGCGAACGACTTCTGCACCATCAGCGAGCGGCGGACGTCGGGGTGGTGGGTGATCGTCACGCGCGGGGCGGTCTTGTCGCCCGACTGGGTCAGGTCGGCACCCTGCTCGCGCTGCTTGGCGTAGTCGAGGGCGTTGAGGTAACCGGTCGACAGGGTGGCGATGGCCTTGGAGCCGACCATCATCCGGGCGTTCTCGATGACCTGGAACATCTGGGCGATGCCGTTGTGCACCTCGCCGAGGAGCCAGCCCTTGGCGGGCTCGCCGCCGCCAACGGCGGAGTCGCCGAAGGTGACCTCGCACGTGTTGGACACCTTGATGCCCATCTTGTGCTCGACGTTGGTGACGTAGGCGCCGTTGCGCTCACCGGTGAGCTCGCCGGTCTCGTGGTCGAAGTGGATCTTCGGGACGAGGAAGAGGCTCAAGCCCTTGGTGCCGGGGCCACCGACACCCTCGACGCCGACCGGGCGGGCCAGCACGAGGTGCATGATGTTCTCGCTCATGTCGTGCTCGGCCGAGGTGATGAAACGCTTGACGCCCTCGATGTTCCACGAGCCGTCGTCGTTCAGCGTGGCCTTGGTGCGACCCGCACCCACGTCGGAGCCGGCGTCGGGCTCGGTGAGCACCATCGTGGCGCCCCACTGCTTCTCGACCATCAGCTGCGCGATGCGCTTGTCACGGGCGTTGCCGTTGCGGTGGACGACACCGGCGAACGCCGGGCCGGCGGCATACATCCAGATGGGGGCGTTGGCGCCCAGCACCATCTCGCCGATGGCCCAGACCAGGCTGGAGGGGGCCGGCGTGCCGCCGAGCTCCTCGCCGATCTGCAGGCGCCAGTACTCGGAGTCCATCCAGGCCTGGTAGCTCTTCTTGAACGACTCGGGGATCGGCGCGGTGTGCGTCGCGGGGTCGAAGACCGGCGGGTTGCGGTCGCTGTCCTCGTAGGACTCCGCCATCTCCTCGCGCGAGAGGCGCTCGACCTCACCGAGGATCGCCCGGGCGGTCTCGCTGTCGATCTCCCCGAAGGGACCGGTCCCGAGGACCTCGTCACGACCCAGCACCTCGAAGAGGTTGAACTCGATGTCGCGCAGGTTGGTCTTGTAGTGGCTCATGGCTGAAACCGCTCTTTCGTCATGGGGTGTCGGTGTTCGTGGGAGGTGCGCTCGCTGCGAACGGGGTGTTCAGGAGCGCCATTACTACCGACCAGTAACTTAATGATAGGAGGGGTGCTTGCTCGAAGCAAGCACCGGTAGGGGTGATCTCTGCCCCGCTAGACCGGTGGGGATGCCGGAGTACGTCGAGTGACCAGGTGGAGTTATCTGACAGACTGACGCCATGCGTGTCTCCGCCAAGTCCGACTACGCCCTGCGGGCGCTGATCGAGATGGCGGGGCGCGCGGACGGCAAGGCGGTCAGCGCCGAGGAGCTCGGTCGGCTCCAGGAGATCCCGCACGGGTTCCTGCAGGCGATCCTCGCCGACCTGCGGCGCAGCGACATCGTGATGAGCCAGCGTGGGCAGTCAGGCGGCTGGCGGATGGGTCGTCCGGCCTCCGACGTGTCGGTCGCCGACGTCATCCGCGCCGTCGACGGCCCGCTGGTCTCCGTCTATGGGCTCCGCCCCGAGGCGGTCAGCTACAACGACTCCGCCGACGTGCTCCAGCACGTGTGGATCGCCGCGCGGCGCTCGCTGCGGGAGGTCTTCGAGCAGGTCTCGATCCAGCAGCTCGCTGACGGGGAGCTGCCCTCGGCGATCACCTCGCTCACCGCCGACGAGGACGCCTGGCAGTCGCACTGACCTCTCGTCGTCCGTCGAGATAGTCCCTTACGAAGTGGCCCCTGATCGGGCCGATGAGGGGCCACTTCGTAAGGGACTATCGGTCTCGGGGCACTCAGGCGACGGCGGCGAGCTTGCGCTTGAGCTTCTTCCGCTTCTTCTCGACCTTCTCCAGGCGGGCCTCGAGCGAGGCGTTGCGGTGACCCAGTCGCTCGATCTCGGCGAGCGCGTCGCGCAGGGCGTGCTCGGCCATGCCGGCCAGCACCTCGGGCGTGATGGCGGCGTCCGCGCTGGGCACGAGGAGGGCGGGGTCGCCCACCACGTCGTACTCGCTGTGCGCGAGCAGGTCGACCCACGACGTGCCGAGGGCCCTCAGTACGTCGAGCCGGGCGGCCGGCGTCAGGTGTGGGGGGCGCGTCCTGGTGGCTGAGGGGGAGCGGTCGATCGTGAGCGAGGACGTGCCGAAGCCGACCACCTTCCCCAGCGACTTCCAGGTGGGCCGGGGGTTCTCTGACACGATCACGTGCACCCGCTGCGGCTTCTTCACGGCCGCGCCCCAGGTCGCCAGCACCGCCCCCAGGTCGTGGCCCGGCTCGCCGGGGAGCGTCCAGGCGTCGGGTGCTCTGACCGTCACCACGACGTGCACCTCGAAGCCCGAGAGGGCGTCGACGAGCAGGGCGGCCTGCTCGGGGCGGGCAGCGGCGAGGAGCGCTTGGCTGAAGACCAGGGTGTCCTTGCCCTTCTGGCCACGGTTCACGATCGTCGTCCAGGCGCCTTCGACCTCGTCGCGGGTGTAGCCCCAGTCGCGGTGGGTGCGCAGCATCTCGAGCGCGGCGCGGAACATCTCCTCCGACGACGTCGCAGGCCGTCGTACGCCGAGCTCGGCCAGGGCTCGCTGGTGGAGCTCGAGAGCCGCGTCGACGAAGTCGCCGGAGCCGTCGTCGAGTCCGATGTGCACGAACGCCTTGCGCTTGGATCCCATGGTGGCCAGGGTGCTCGGTCTTCATGAGAGCCCGGTGAGATGGCGGTGTGCGCGGAGTGTGCGCGAGGTGAACAGGGCATGGCGAGGGGCATGGCGAACGAGGCGTCAGGGGCGCGCAGACACTAGAACGTGTTCTAGAAAGTCGTCTAGGATGCACCCATGATCTCGTCCGACGCCATCACCTGGAACGCCCCGAACGACGACCACCCGGCGCGCGCCGCCTCGCAGCGCTCCTACTCCGCGGTCGCCAAGGGCGACCTCGCCGAGTGGCTCACGGTCTACGCCCCCGATGCGGTGCGCGAGGACCCGGTGGGCCCCTCGATGTTCGACCCGGAGGGCAACGGCCACCGCGGCCACGCGGCGATCTCGGCCTTCTGGGAGCAGGCGATCGCGCCCATCGACACCTTCGAGTTCACGATCACCGAGTCGTTCGCCAACCCGGGGAGCAACACCTGCGCCAACCTCGGGCAGATCAAGACGTCGTTCCCCGACGGCTCCTACACCGTGACCGACCTGGCGATGGTCTACATCGTCGACGACGAGGGCCGCGTGACCTCGATGCGTGCCTTCTGGGAGCCCGAGCGCACGATGGCGTCCTTCACGACGCCGTCCTGACGCGTCAGCGACGCGACGGCGGGCCCGGGACGCCGTCCACGGCCTTGGCCAGCCAGGTCACGAGCGGCTTGAGGGTGCGCCAGTCGTCGCACACCATCTCGAGCACCTCGGGGGTGTGGATCACCTTCTCGAAGCCGTAGGGCTTGCCGGCGATGATCTGCTTGTGGCGCAGCAGACCGATGCGCGGGTGATCGGCGTCGTAGCCGCGCGGCGACGTCTTGAGCGTCTCGCCGCCGATCTCGAAGTCGTCCTTCTCCAGCTTGGTCAGGATCCGGCGCAGCGCTGGGCCGGTCTTCTCGTCGTCGATCGCGCTGCGAATGGCGGCGAGCCGCTCGCCGGCGGCCTCGTAGAAGCCGGCGCCGACGCGTACGCCCTGCGGTGAGAGCTGGACGTACCACCCGATCGCCGGCCCCGCGCTGACGAACGCGCCCTGATGGGTCTTGTACGGCGTCTTGTCCTTCGCGAAGCGCACGTCGCGGTAGGGGCGGAAGATCTTGGCGGACCCGAACTCCGGCTCGAGCGCCGCGCAGAGCGCCTGCATCGGCGCCTTGACCGACTCGGCGTAGACGCCCTTGTGGGCCTCCCAGAACGACTTGGTGTTGTCGACCTCGAGGTCGTCGTAGAAGTCGAGTGCTGCGACAGGGAAACCGGTGAACTCCACGGTCTCGAGCCTACGAGGCGGCCCATGCCTGCCGGCCGGGGGCTGCGAGGGCCGGTGGCGAGGGAAAAGATGGAGCGGATGACGAGATTCGAACTCGCGACATCGACCTTGGGAAGGTCGCGCTCTACCAGCTGAGCTACATCCGCAGTGACCGCCGAGAGGTCGTCCCGGTCGGCCGTGGAGCATGCTACCCGCTCAGGGACCGCCTGCGAGGATCGACCCAGAGGATCGAGCACACGGAGGTGCATAAATGAAGAAGCTCGTGGTGACGCTGGCCGTGCTGGCGCTGATCGCCCTCGGTCTCGATCGTGGTGGAGTGCTGGTCGCCGAGCGCATCGCCGGCGACTCGCTGCAGGAGTCGCAGGGGCTGAGTGAGCGGCCGGAGGTGAGCATCGACGGCTTTCCCTTCCTCGACCAGCTGGTCGCCGGACGCTACGACCGCGTCGAGGTGGTGCTGCGGGAGGTGCCGCTGACGGGCGACGCCGGGGTGTCAGGGGCGGCGGCGCTCCGCCTGGCGCGCCTGGACGTCACGCTCCGGCGGGTGGAGACCTCCCGCGACTTCACGCGCATCGACGTCGGCCGGGCTCGGGCGGACGCGCTGATCTCGCTGGCCGACCTCGGTGACGCCCTCGGCCTCCGGCTGGCTGTGGACGGCGACGGTCGACTCACCGCGAGCCGCACGTTCACGGTCCTGGGGGAGGAGGTCACCCCCTCGATCACCATCGAGCCGGTCATCGTCGACGGTGCCCTCAGCCTGAGCGAGTTCACCGTCAACGGTGCTGTCGACCCGACCGGTGCGCTCGCGAGCGCCCTCGACGAGATCCTCGGGATCTCGGTGCCGCTGACCGGCATCCCCTTCGACGTACGCCTCGAAGGGCTCCGCGTCGCAGCAGACGGCCTGCACCTCTCGTTGAGCGGTTCCGACCTCAGCTACGTGTCGCCCGGCTGACGCCGTCCGGGAGCACGTACGACGGGTAGCGCGGCGCGAGTCCGTCGCCGGAGGACCGACCGGTGACGCGACGGTGCACCCACGGCGCGGCTGTGGTGCGCAGCCAGTCGGCGTGCGTGCGCAGCGACTCGACCCGTCCGGGCGTCACGAGGTCCGGCAGGGTCAGCGGGCGCAGGTCGTGGTCGACGTCGAGGGTGTCGAGCACCTCGATGGCCATCCGCTGGTGCCCGGCCGGGCCCATGTGCATCCGGTCCTCGTCCCACAGGCGCCAGTCGCGGTACTCCCGCAGGCGCCAGAAGTCGACGATCGTCGCGCCGTGGCGATCGGCGCTCTCACGCACCAGCTCGTTGTAGAGCGCGAAGCGTCCGCGCAGGAGCTTGTAGGTGGCGCTGCCGCCCGGGTCGAACGCCGTCCAGACCAGGAGACGGGCGCCGGTGGCGGCCAGCCGCGCCAGGGCGGCGTCGTACTGCTCGGCGAGGGTGTCGAGGTCGACGCTGGGGCGCAGGATGTCGTTGGCGCCGATGTAGATCGTCACGAGGTCGGGCTCGAGGGCGAGTGCCGGCTCGAGCTGCTCGTCGAGGACGCCGCGCAGCTTGCGGCCGCGGATCGCGAAGTTGGCGTAGCCGAAGTCGGGGGTGTCGCGGGCCAGCACCTCGGCGACGCGGTCGGCCCAGCCGCGGACCCCGTTGGGCCGGGCGGGGTCGGGGTCGCCGAGACCTTCGGTGAACGAGTCGCCGAGGGCGACGAAGCGGCGGTAGGGCATGTGGCCATCTTCCTAGGAGGACGGTCGTCGCGCAGGGCCGGGTGCCGGATAGGGTGCGAGCGTGCTCCTGTCAGACCGCGACATCCTCGCCGAGATCGACGCCCAGCGGATCGCCCTGGAGCCGTGGGATCCCTCCATGCTGCAGCCGTCGTCCATCGACGTGCGCCTCGACCGGTTCTTCCGCGTCTTCGAGAACCACCGCTACCCCCACATCGATCCGGCTGCCGACCAGTCCGACCTGACCCGTGAGGTGGAGCCGCAGGGCGACGAGCCGTTCATCCTGCACCCCGGGGAGTTCGTGCTCGGCTCGACCTACGAGGTCGTCACGCTGCCCGACGACGTCGCCGCGCGCGTCGAGGGCAAGTCGTCGCTGGGCCGCCTCGGGCTGCTCACCCACGCCACGGCCGGCTTCGTCGACCCGGGCTTCTCCGGACACGTGACGCTCGAGCTCGCCAACGTCGCGACCCTGCCGATCAAGCTCTACCCCGGCATGAAGATCGGCCAGTTCTGCTTCTTCCGGCTCTCCTCGCCCTCCGAGCACCCCTACGGCTCGGCGAAGTACGGCTCGCGCTACCAGGGGCAGCGCGGGCCGACGCCGTCCCGCTCGTTCCAGAGCTTCCACCGCACGCCCATCTGAGGCTGCCCGCCTGACTCGGCTCACACCTCGCGCACAGGTGGGGCCGACCTTGCTGCCAGCCCACGGGGGAACCGTCGACGGCAGACGACCTCGATCGACGAGGTCCGACGCCGGGGGACCGGCACGAGGAGCGAGTCATGAGCATCTTTCGCAAGGCAGGCACGACCGCAGCCCTCTCCGTCGCTGGAGTCGGCATCGCCGTGGGCGGTGTCGGGCTGGCCGGCGCGACCGACGGTGCGTCGGGGCAGGACACCTCGGAGTCGGCTTCGGCCCCGGACGAGGCCCGAGGGCAGGGGCAGGGTGATCGACGTGGCCACGGGCACGGGAGTCGAGGCGGCTCTCGCAGCGGGATCTCCGCCGGGTTGTCCGAGGCGCTCGACCTGGACGAGTCCGACGTCGACGCCGCACTGTCGGCCGTCCGAGAGCAGCTCTCGACGGACGACGACTCGTCGGGCCAGGACGGTGAGCGCACGCGTCCGACCGAGGCCGGGCGGGCCGAGCGTCAGGAGCAGTGGGCCTCGGCGCTCGCCGACGAGCTCGGCGTCACCGAGCAGCAGGTCACCGCTGCCCTGGAGTCCCTGAGCGAGGCTCGGGCCGAGGCCGGACGGGCATCGCTGTCGGAGCGCCTGGACGACGCCGTCACCGACGGTGACCTGACTGCGGCCGACCGCGCCTCGGTGCTGAAGGCCTTCGACGCCGGGGTCCTGGGCGGACATCGCGGCCGGTAGGGGTTCAGACGTCGAGTCGATCGGCGACCGACCGCAGCTGGGTGGCCAGCCGGTGACGGCGACCTCCCGGTGAACGTCGGTTGCGCACGGCACGGGCCTCGGCTGCGGA